>CANQBI010000062.1 GCA_947589435.1 uncultured Bacilli bacterium | reverse complement strand
ATTGAAGCTAGAATAAAAGAATTAGAATATAAACTAGAACATAGCCAAATTGTGGACAAAAAAAGAAAAGGTGGCAGTGTTGGCATTGGTTCGGTAGTTACCGTTAAAGATGATGATGGTGATGAAGAAGAATACAAGATTGTATCTTCAGTAGAAGCCGACCCATTTAATAACAAAATATCTGTGGAATCTCCAATTGGTGTAGCCATGAAAGGACACAAAAAAGGCGATACTGTTCTAGTCGAAAGTCCTAATGGTGGCTATAACGTAACCATTGTAAATGTGGCTTAAAATCCTTAATATAAGGATTTTTTTCTTGCTTTTTATTTTAATTTCGTTATAATATTAACATCTAAAAGAGGGAGTTACTATGGAAGTTATTATTGATAGTAAAAAATTAAGAATATATTTAAGAGAATGGTTAGGATATTTAGCGGTAAAGAAAGAAGAACTTGAAAAAATAACCGCCAATGTTTTAGAACAAACTCTATGCAAAAAAGACCCAAAAGATACTTATATTTTAAGTCATCCAAGAATATATAACGTGGAAGATGATAGCCATACTATTTTCTTTATTGCTAAAGGGGTAAGTACTAATAATGCTTTAATCTTAAAAGCTTATGTAACTAACCAAGGTTATAATAATTTAGAGGTTTATTATAAAAATCATAATAAACATATTAAATATGTTCTAGAGGATAATTTTACTTTAACTAAATTAGAACATAATAACCATCAAGATAATTTAAAATTAAAAAGAAATTATGTTAGAGATGATAGATGTTATAATATTACTTTAACTAAAGGTAAGACAGATGTAAATATTCAAATATTCTTTCCTTATAAAGCAATTAAATATATATTAAGAATGGACACTTTAGAGGAGGCCCTTTTATCCGAAAATTATTTTAATATTTCTTTATCTAAAATAATTGATATCTTATCTTGTTCTTTTAAAGGGAAAAACTTTTTGAAATCAAAGATTACTATAATTATAAATACTCCGGAAGAAAACTTTAAAATTAGAATTGGTGAAGGTAAGATAAGTACAATTGTAAGTAAGTCTAATAATGAAGTAAATTATTATTTTGGCCAAAGGGATACTGAAAAATTAACAAAGAAAGAATTTAAGGGAATAGGCAAAGAATTAAAAGAGTCTGTCAAAATTTTGGAAAGAAATCATAAAGAGTTTAAAGAAAGTTAATGTTTTATTGCTAATATTTAGAATTTATAATATAATATAGGAGTATTTGAAAGAAGGGAAACTATGAAAAACGTACATGAAATTGAAATAAAATTAGAAGGAAAAGATTGGGAAACTTGTTTAGATAACGCTTTTAAAGATGAAGTAAAAGAAGTTAAAATTGATGGATTTAGAAAAGGTATGGCGCCAAAAGATGTTTATTTAAAGAAATTTGGAATTGAGTCATTATATCCTAAAGCTGTAAATGAAGCTATTAATGCAGCTTATAAAAAATTACTTGAAGAAAATAAGTTAGTTCCAGTTATTGAACCAAGTGTTGATGTTACTGGTATATCTGATGGTTCTGTTATCTTTAAGTTTACGATTATTACCAAACCAGAAGTTAAAGTTTCTTCATATAAAAATTTAGGAGTTAAAAAAGAAGTTGCTAAAGTAAGTAAAGAAGAAATTGATCATGAAATTGAACATTTAAGAGAAGACTTAGCGGAAATTGTCGTTAAAGATAATGGGGAAGTAACCGAAGGCGATACAGTTGTTATTGACTTTGACGGCTTTGTTGATGGTAAGGCCCTTGAAGGTGGTAAGGGTGAAAACTACCCACTTGAAATTGGTAGCCATACTTTTATTCCGGGCTTTGAAGAAGGTCTAATTTCTCATAAGAAAGATGAAGAAGTTACTTTAAATTTAAAATTCCCCGAAAATTATGTGGAAGATTTAAAAGGAAAAGATGTTACATTTAAAGTTAAAATTCATGAAATTAAAACTAAAGTGTTACCCGAAATTAACGAAGAATTCTATGAAGATTTAGGTTTAACAGATGTTAAAACTGAAGAAGAATTTACCAAAGAAGTAGAAAAGACTTTAAAAGATAGAAAAGAACATGAACTTGATGATAAGTTTGTTGATGATTTACTTGAGGCTGCAGCTAAAAATCTTGAAGTAGAAATTAATCCCGAAATTATTGATAGTGAAGTTCATAGAATGATGGAAGGATACGAAAGACAACTTAAAATGCAAGGTATCTCTTTAGAACAATACTATGAAATAACTGGTACTAAACATGAAGATTTACATAAACAAATGGAACCTGAAGCTATTAAAAATATTCGTTATCGTTATGTAATTGAATATATTGCCGATAATGAAAAAATTGACTTTACCGAAAAAGAAGTCGAAGCTAAAGCCAAAGAAATGGCTGAAAATTATGGTATTAAATTAGAAGAATTAATTAATGCTTATGGTTCATTAGAAGTCGTTAAATACGATATGAAGATGCATAGAGCTTTAGAAATTTTAAAAGAAAGCAATGAAAAATAATTCCTGAAAATGGAATTATTTTTTTGGAATTCGCCAATATTCGATAATATTCGACAAAAGGTGACAAAACTTGTCAAAATCTTCTCTGGACTTTTTGTTTATTTATAGTTTAAAATAAGTAACTGACGCAAGAGGAAAAGCGTTGTCTAACATTTTCATTTTTCTTTTCCTTTCCTTTCTAGAGGGGGAGTAAAGAAGAAAGGGGTGTGAGGCTTATGGGATTAAAAACTTTGAACAAGTTATTAATTATCATTGTTTTTATTCTTTTGTATCTTCTGATACTTAAAGAAATAAAAACACTACCATTTATATGGTAGTAAGCTAATATGACAACGCCAACTTCTTGCGTTATCTATTTATATTATACACAAATTTAGATAAATTTACAATCACAATCTACATTTGGTCAGGACAAAGACATGAAAAAAATATAAAAAAAGAATTGACAGGCAAATAAAATCGATAAAAAGAAAATAAAAATTA
>CANQBI010000061.1 GCA_947589435.1 uncultured Bacilli bacterium | reverse complement strand
TGGTAGGGAAAGGTGACAAGAAAAGGGATAGGGAGAGAGGGAAGAAAAAAACTTTAGTTCGAGAAAGAGAGAGAGAGAGGGAATAAGAAAAAGAGTGGAGGGGTGGTGGAGGAGGAAGAAGAGAAATACAATGTTACTGACAGTAATCGCAGTAGCAACATTATTAGTAGCAGTAGTAGGAGCAACATTTGCGTATTTTAGTTTAAGTGTAAGTGGTAGCGCACAAACAACAACAGCCAATGTATCAACCGGTAAAGTTGGAACAGTAACTTATAGTTCAGAAAATACAGCATTATATTTAGGAGTATCAGCATCAGATATGGATAAGTCTGTAGGAGATAAAACGTATTATGCTGGAACTGTAGCCCCGACATTAAATGAATTTAAACACACCGATAGTCCAGCAGCAATAACTCTATCAAAAGTTGCTTTATCGGGAGCTGATGTTGGTGACACTTACACTTGCGATGCAACTCTTGATATAACAGTTGCAGGTTTAGAAGCTTCTAACTTAAAAACTGGATGGATGGAATTAACACTTGGAGGAGCATTACTTGATGGGGTTAGTGATTTAGAAGAACCAATTGACTTATATGATTGGTTAACTGAAAATGAAACTAAAACTAAATCATATCAAATTAATGATTTTAAGTTAACTGGAGAAGAAGAAAAAGAAGTAACAGCGGTTTTATCAATATCTAACAAACAAACTGAAGAACAAAATATTCTTGCCGAAAAGTCAGCAACAGTAACAATTAAACTTGCACCAGTTAATGATAGTTGTACAGTTACAAAAGCAGCATAATTAGTGTATATTAAAAGAGAAGACGTGTTATCTTCTTTTTTTAACCCTTTTATTCTAAAAACAAATTTTAGAATAAAAGGGTTTTTAATATTATAAAAGTAATGTAATAAGGAAATTTGATTTTATGGCAAAATAAAAAACTATCGATATGATAGTTTTAAACATTTATTGATAATATAAAAGAGAGACTGTATTGTTTAATGTTGTTCCTGTGATATTGTAACAGGCCATTGAACCACTAGTTTTATCATAAACAAATTGCTCGGATGCTGGTTCACTAGTTCCGGCTGCTACAAAGACATTTATTCTTACTTGGGAACCATCAGGAATTGGTGAATCATGTAATAAATCAACCGTTCTTTCTGCAAATTGTAATATATCTCTATATCCTGGTGTAAACCAACTTTTCCATTCGCTTTCATAACTTACATTTCCTTTATCATCGGTTTGTTTTTCACGATATTCGATGACAATTTGAGCAACGAAAGCTCCTCCATTTAAAAGTTTAAAGTAACGCACAGAATTCATTTTATTCACTCTCCTTTGCTAAAGACACAGTATATTGATATAAATTATCAAATTCTGAATCAAATATTGGAGATAATAGAACATTAGGAGTTTTTAAAGTAGTTGAAGCACCATTTAAACCTACTACTGTTTCATTATCTTCTAAAACCCATGGCCCTCCTGAACAACCAGTAAGCATTCTATTACCTGGAAGTCGCCATAAATTATTTCCTGATTTACTTACAGTACCATTAATGAATACCATTTGTGCTCCTTCAAAGAAATTTCCGGGATAGCCAAATGCATTTACGGTTTTGTTAATTAAATCTACATTAGTAGCATATTGAAGTGGTTTTGAAACATTAGAGTTTTTAGATAAAATAGCAAAAGCATAGTCCCATCTTCGACTTTTTTCTTTAACCCAATTTTGTTTTAAAACAATTTTTTTAAAAGCAATATCTTCTGATGATAATTCTCCCGTAAAACAACGGGAAAAAAGAAAGTTTTCGGCAATATCACCAGTTTTACTATCTTGGACACAATGAGCTGCGGTTAAAACAATATTATTTTGTCCAACGATACTAGCACTTCCTACAAAGTCTTTATTGTCTAAGGTAAAAAATAATTTTCCTCCTGCTTCAAATGGTCTTTTACTTAAATCAGCTTGTTTTGGTTCCGTTGTGGCTGCATTTTCTCCTTCAACAAGTCCAACTTCTGGTTCAAATAATGTGTCTATAGCAATAGCATTCTTTTTCCTTTCTGGTGTCCAATAACTTAAAATTTGCTCTGGTGATAAATCTAAATTGTCTAATTCAAAAGTGTTTACATTTGATAAATTGTTATTCATTTATATCCTCCTACTTTATAATAAAATTATATCATTAGGACATTTTTTTAAAAATGCTTTTTCGGGAAAAATATTGTAAAATGTCAAGTAAATAATTCTATTCCGAATATTTTCGTAAAACGAATTTTTTCGGAATAGAATTATTTACAAATAGTATAAAATATTTTATAATTAATTTAGGTGATATCTTATGAAAGAGATAAAAAGAGATTTTTATTTAAATCAATTAATTAAAAAAGATGGTAATGGAATGATTAAAGTAATAACGGGAATTAGAAGAAGTGGTAAGTCTTATTTATTAAAAAAAATATTTAATAAATATTTATTAAAAAATAATGATAAAGACCATATAATATATATTCCTTTAGATATTAAAGAAAATGAACATTTATTAGAGGGTACTACCTTCATAAATTACGTTAAATCATTAATAAAAGATAAGAAGAAATATTATTTATTAATAGATGAAGTACAAATGATGGATAATTTTGTTCCTGTTTTAAATACTTTTCTTTATGAAGATAATGTCGAAGTATATGTCACTGGTTCTAATGCTAAATTATTATCCAAAGATATAGTTACAGAATTTAGAGGCAGGGGAGATGAAATTCATATCTTTCCCTTAAGCTTTAGTGAATTTATGAGTGTTTATGATGGTGATAAATACGAAGGTTATGAAGAATATAGTATATATGGTGGACTACCTTATACTTTATCATTAGAAACTGATAGTGAAAAATCCAATTACTTAAAAAAATTATTTGAAGAGACTTATATAAATGACATAATAGAAAGACATAAAATAGATAATATAGAAGAATTAAATGAGTTATTAAATATAATATCTTCCCAAATAGGCTCTTTAACTAATCCTTTAAATTTACAAAATACTTTTAAAAGTATAAAAGGATTAGATTTAAGTGATAAAACAATAAGTAAATATTTAGATTATTTTGAGGAAGCGTTCTTAATTAATAAAGTAGAAAGATATGATATAAAAGGTAAAAAACATATTAATTCTCCATATAAATACTATTTTGAAGATATTGGACTTCGTAATGCAAGACTTAATTTTAGACAAATAGATAATGGTTA
Source organism: uncultured Bacilli bacterium (assembly GCA_947589435.1). Lineage (GTDB taxonomy): Bacteria > Bacillota_I > Bacilli_A > RF39 > UBA660 > SIG200. The sequence goes on along the minus strand of CANQBI010000061.1, from coordinate 1,698 downwards.
TATAATGGAAAATATTATATTTAATGAATTATTAAGAAGAGGTTATAATGTCGATGTGGGAGTAGTTACCGTAAATGAAAATGGTAAGAAACCACAATATGAAGTCGATTTTGTTTGTAATGAAGGAAGTAAAAAGATTTATATTCAATCAGCATATAAAATGCTTAATGATATAAAAGAAATTCAAGAAAGAAAATCTTTAGTTAATATAAATGATTCTTTTAAGAAAATAATTATTGTTAATGATATGAGTAAACCTAGAATAGATGATACAGGTATTATAGTTATGGGTATTTATTATTTTCTTTTAAATGAAGATAGTTTAAATGTATAAAATATTTATCACAAAAAGTGGAAATAAAATACCACAAAATATGGAAATGAATTTAAAAGGATAGTGTTGTTGCTATTCTTTTTTTCAAATTACTAGAGCCCCACCCTAAACCGAAGGGAAAGGGGAGGGAGCGGAAGAAAGGAGAGATAATAGAGGCCCCCTTTGGTAGGGAAAGGTGACAAGAAAAGGGATAGGGAGAGAGGGAAGAAAAAAACTTTAGTTCGAGAAAGAGAGAGAGAGAGGGAATAAGAAAAAGAGTGGAGGGGTGGTGGAGGAGGAAGAAGAGAAATACAATGTTACTGACAGTAATCGCAGTAGCAACATTATTAGTAGCAGTAGTAGGAGCAACATTTGCGTATTTTAGTTTATCAGTAACAAATCAAAGTTCAGAAGTTAGTGGAAAAGTTACCACAGGAAGTGTCCCAACAATAACTGCAACTACTGAAAATAAGAATTTGTATTTATCAGTAAATTCTGTTGAAATGGCAGAGTCTGCACAAGGATCAAAGTATTATGCTGTGGCTAGTGAATTAGAGAGAAATGCAAATTCTCAAAAAGATCTTTCTATTTTAAAAATAGAAACTGAAGGTGGCGAAACAACAGCTCAATATAATTGTACTGCAGATATAAAAGTTGACATAGCAGGTACAATGCTTGATAATTTAGCTGAAAACGATGTTAAGTTGATTTTGACAAATTTAGCTGGTACATCTGATGTTGAAACAATTGATTTATATACATTAAAATCTACTGACAATACAACGACTAAAAAATTAACTTGGAATCTAGAAGGAGATACATCCAGTGAATTAAAAGCTACAGTTGTATTAGAAAATAGAAGTGCTGATCAAACGCTTTTAAAGGATAGTACATTAAATGTTACTATAACTCCAAGTGATATTAAATGTCCAATTCAACAAGCAGGTGATTAATAGTTGATAAAAGAGAAGAAGTATTATCTTCTTTTTTTGACTCATTTTGAAGAATTGCATTAGCTTTTCTTTAAAATGAGTTTTTTGTTTAACAAAATAATTTACTCCAAAGTTCGAAAACAAAATAATCCAAAAATGTAAATTATTAAAAAAATGTTGATTTTGTATCATAAAGTAATCAAAACTAATTCTTATCTTTGATTTTGTGCTAAAGCAGCACTTTCTTATTCTTGATTTTGTGTATATAAGTCCTTGCCTTATTTTTGATTTTGTGTTAATTTATATGTAGGAGGAATCCAGAATGAGAAGAAAAGTCTATAATGAAATATTAAAATGGAAAGAACAAAGTAATGGTAAAACTGCTTTATTAATTGAAGGAGCAAGAAGAGTAGGTAAAAGTTATATAGTTGAAGAATTTGCTAAAGAAAATTA
>CANQBI010000060.1 GCA_947589435.1 uncultured Bacilli bacterium | reverse complement strand
CATGGAGAGAACTTAATCCTAATTTAGCAAAAAACTCTAATATTAGAGACTATGCTTCCATTAATGAATTAACAGTATTATCAAATCTTGAGTCACATAATGCAGAATTAATTAAAGAAGGTAAAAGTAAAGAAGAAAGATTTGATATATTAAGTGTTATTGCAAAATATCAATTAAATATACTTAATGATGCTGAAGAAATCAAATTATTAAAAGAAAGTAAAAATTGTGGTGATGAAAATGAAAGATGAAAATAAAACGAATATAAATTGGTATCCAGGACATATGGCTAAGACTAGAAGAAAAATAATGGATGAGTTAAAAAATATTGATATTGTTTATGAACTAGTTGATGCTAGAATACCTAAATCAAGTAAAATAAAAGATATTGATAATCTTATTAAAAATAAAAAAAGAATATTAATAATGACTAAAAAAGATTTATGTGATTTAGAAGTTACTAATAAATGGGCTAAATATTATGAAGATAAAGGTTATTATGTTTTACTTGTGGATTTAAAAAATAATGATGATTATAAAAAAATTATTAAACTTACTAATGAGATAACGAAAGATATTCAAGAAAACAGAAAAAGTAAGGGCTTAAAAGAAAAAGAAATAAGAGCCTTAGTATTAGGAATACCTAATATCGGTAAAAGTACTCTTATTAATAAAATAACCGGTAAAAAGAGTGTCAATGCGGAAAATAGACCAGGGGTTACAAAAGAAATGAAATATTTAAAAACTAATGTGGGGATAGTTCTTTTAGATACTCCAGGTATTTTATGGCCTAAATTAGATGATGAAGTAGGAGCCTTTAATATAGCCGCAACCGGGGGAATAAAAAAAGAAGTTTTAAACTTAGATGAAATATGTGTATATATTTTAAATACATTATATGAGCTATATCCAAAACTTTTAAAAGAGGTATATAATATTGAAAATAATGATGTTATGGAAATGTATGAAATTATTGGAAAAAGAATCGGAGCTATAAAAAATAACGAAATAGACTTTGAAAAAGTTAGCTTAAAGGTATATAATGATTTAGTGGGAGAAAAAATTAAAGGAGTAACATTAGATAAATGGCAGTAGATTTATTAAAATATGAGAAGGAATTATCTAAAGAGGGATATAAATTAATTGCGGGTGTTGATGAAGCCGGAAGAGGACCTCTAGTAGGGCCTGTAGTAGCGGCTGCCGTTATATTACCCGAAGGGTATAATCTAAAAGGTTTAAATGATTCTAAACAATTAAGTGAGAAGCAACGTAATTTATTTTTTGAATATATTAAAAGAGATGCAATTAGTGTGGGTGTAGGTATTGTTTCCGCTAAAGAAATAGATGAAATAAACATTTTAGAGGCCTCTCGTAAAGCTATGAATATCGCTTTAGATAATTTAGATGTTAAACCTGATTATATTTTAACGGATGCTATGAAATTAGATCGTGATACTCCAGTTCTACCAATTATTCATGGAGATGCTTTAAGTTTGAATATTGCGGCTGCCTCTGTTATTGCAAAAGTAACAAGAGACAAGATAATGGTGGAGTATGGGGCATTACATCCCGAGTATGAGTTTGAACGTCATAAAGGATATCCCACGAAAAAACATCTTGAATTAATGCAAAAATATGGTATATTAGATGAGTACCGTAAAACTTATAAACCGGTAAAAGATTTATTAGAAAAGAGTAGTGAAAATGGAATCAGAAATTAAAAATAAAAAAAGAAGTATAATTAAAGATAATAGTATAATGAATTTTACTTTAATGACAGTGACGCTCTTTTTGATTGAGATAATATTCCGAATTATGAATGGGTTTGCTATCTTTGATTATGCTACTTTAAGAATATTTATAAGTGTTTGTTTATTTTCTTTAATCATAACTTTTATTAGTAATTTATTTAAAAGAAGATGGATAAGAAATACAATTAATTTATTATTTGTCTTTATCTATTCTTTATATACTTGGTTACAAGTTGGTTTTATCAATTATTTAGGAGTATATATATCATTTCATACTTCTAGCCAATTTGGGGCCGTAAAAGATTATATCTTTGATTATTTAAATTCCTTTAAATGGACTTATCATTTATTATTTGTCCCTTTTGTCGTTTTATTAATTCTTTATATCTTTTTATTTCGGAAAAAAGAATATAAACGGGGTAAATTTAAAAATAAAATTTTAACATTTATTCCAAGTTTAATTGCCTTATGTGGTATATATTATGGAACTTTGGTTCTTCCATTCATGCAAAATAGTTTACAAATTAAAAGTAATGTAAAATTATTTAATAATCCTGATGTACCTACAGTAGCCGTTAATCAATTTGGAACAACTGTCTTTGGAATATTAGATTTAAAGAGTTATTTGTTCCCAGTGGCGGAAGAAGAAACAGTCTTTAATCCGACATATCCAAATAAAAATGGGGTTACTAAAAGAGAAGTATCGGATGCTTTAGATAAACTTGCCGAAAGTGATAATTCAAGTAAGTATTCGGCCTTAAATAAATATTTTGCGGCAAGACCTGTTACAGATTACAATGAATACACCGGCATGTTTGAAGGTAAAAATGTGATTGTTATTTTAATGGAATCGGTAAATGAAGCCATTATTAATGAAAAAGAATTTCCAAATTTTTATAAATTATATAGTGAAGGTTGGACTTGGGAAAATAATTATTCGCCAAGAAATAGTTGTGCGACAGGTAATAATGAATTTAGTGCCATGACTAGTTTATTTTCCATTTATAATGCTTGTACCTCAAATGTTTATAAAGATAATACTTATTTTGAAGCGATATTTAATTTATTTAATAACAAAGGTTATACAACAACAGGTATGCATGATTTTGTCGAATGGTATTATAAAAGAAAGACCATTCATCCAAATATGGGAGCACAAACTTATTATGGAGCCGATACTTTAGGTATTAAGACTGCTAGTTATTATGGTGAATGGCCAAGTGATATTGAATTTTTTGATAAAGCCATGGATATTATCTTAAATGATAATAGTGATAAACCATTTATGACTTGGTTTACGACAGTTACTTCTCATCAACCTTATACAAATGATTCAACATATGGTAATTTACATAAAGATTATTTTATGTCTTTAGGTTATTCTAGTGCTGTAAGTCGTTATCTATCCAAATTAAAGGTTGTTGATGATGCGATTGGTACACTAGTAGATAGACTTAAAAGCGCGGGAATATATGATGATACAGTAATTGTTTTAATGGCCGATCATTACCCTTATGGACTTTCTAAAAGTCAAGTTGCAGAAATGATTCCCCATGATTTATCGGATTATGAAATTGAAAAAACACCACTAGTTATATATAACTCTAGTATGACTCCGAAAACATTTACGGAATATAATTTCTATTTAAATTTAGTACCAACTTTAGCTAATTTAATGAATTTAGATTATGACCCAAGATTATATTTAGGACATGATGTTTTATCTAAAGATTATGAGTCAATGGTAGTTTTTGCTGATGGTTCTTGGAAAAATGAAAAGGCTTATTATAATGCCTCAACGAGTAAGATTACTTTCTATGAAGAAAATGCTTATACTCCAGAAGAAATACTGGCTATAAATAATGAAGTTGACGCTAAAATAACGATGAGTAGTAGAGCGATTAAAAATAATTATTTTAATTATTTAAATGAAGAATTAAAAAAATATGAAGATAGTAATGATGAGGTTCAAGAAACTGAAGAACCAATAGATAATCCTTTAGAATAAACAAAGTTGTAAAAGACTTTGTTTTTTACTAAATGAGTGTTAAATTAATAATTTTAATTGACATTAAATTGATTTCAGTGTATAAAATATAAATGAATGGATGTGATTATATCATGAAAAATGTTGTAATAGTGGAATCTCCTGCAAAGAGTAAAACGATTGAAAAATACTTAGCAGGTGAGTATAAAGTAGTATCCTCTAAAGGCCATATAAGAGATTTAGCCACTAGTGGTAAATATGGTTTAGGAGTGGATCTTGATAATGATTTTAAACCTAATTATGTCGTTATTAAGGGAAAGAATAAAGATGTTAAAGCATTAAAGAAATTAGTTGAAGAAGCTGACCATGTGTATCTTGCGACCGACCCTGACCGGGAAGGAGAAATTATTTCTTGGCATTTAAAAGAAGAATTAGGGATACCAGAAGAAAAATATGACCGGGTAACATTCAGAGAAATAACCAAAGATGTTGTCTTAAAGAGTATTAAAGAACATGCGAAGATTGATATGAATTTAGTTAAAGGAGCGGAGACTAGAAGAATCTTAGATAGAATAATAGGATTTCGTTTAAGTAAACTGATGCAATATAAAACCGGTGGTAAAAGTGCTGGTCGTGTTCAATCTGTTGCTTTAAAACTAATTGTCGATAGAGAAAGAGAAATTCTTGCCTTTGTTCCCAAAGAATATTGGACTATTGAAGCCGATTTTAAAGATTATACAGCCGAGTTATTTAAATATAAAGATAAAGATATTGAAATAAATACCGAACTTGAAGCTGATGAAATATTAAGTAAATTATCTAATTCTTTTACCATTAAAGATTTAGTGGAAAAAGATAAAAAGAAAGCCTCCAGAGAAGTATTTAAAACTTCAACTTTACAACAAATGGCGGCGAATAAACTTAATTTTGCAGCCTCAAAAACGATGAAGATAGCCCAAAAGTTATATGAAGGTGTCGATTTAGCAAATGAAACTGTCGGTTTAATTACTTATATGCGTACTGATAGTGTTCGAATTTCCGATGAATTTATTGGCAGTACTAAAAGTTATATTAAAAAAACTTATGGAGATAATTATGTTGGTTATCCAAAAGTAGGTAAAACTAATGAAAATATGCAAGATGCCCATGAAGGTATAAGACCAACTAGTATTCTAAGAACTCCAGAGAGTATAAAAGCTTACCTTAGTCAAGATGAATATAAATTATATAAACTTATTTATATTAGAAGCTTAGCCTCTTTAATGGCTGATGCTAAAGTTAAAGCCACTACCGTTACTTTTGAAAATAATGATTATTTATTTAAAACAACAGGTAGTGTGTTAACTTTTGATGGTTATTTAAAAGTCTATAAAGAATATGAAGATACGGAAGATAAAATTTTACCAAACTTTAAG
>CANQBI010000059.1 GCA_947589435.1 uncultured Bacilli bacterium | reverse complement strand
TTAATCATAAGTATTTCAAGTAGTTCCAATTCCTTACCATTAATTGTTATCTCATTATTTTGACAAGAGATTTTTCCATTTCTTAAATTTAATGATAAATCTTCATATTGTATAATGCTTAAATCTTTCACATCTGTCTTTCGTTTTAAAACAACTTTAATTCTAGCTACTAATTCTTTTATATGAAAAGGTTTTGTAATATAGTCATCTGCTCCATTTTCTAATCCGTTTAATTTGTCATAAATTTCTGATTTTGCAGTCAATATAATAACAGGTGTTTCTATTTTTTCTCTTTGTAAACTCTCTAATATTTTAAATCCATCTTTGTTGGGTAACATTATATCTAATAAAATTAAATCATAAACGCCTGTTAATGCCTCATTTTCGCCTTCTTCTCCATCAGTAATAATATTAGTCATAAAATTTTCTTTTTTTAATGTTTCTGATATCGCATCTGCTAGACTATATTCATCTTCTATAATTAGTATTTTCATAAAGTTTTCTCCTCCTATCTTTTTATATTATATTACTTAAACATTGAAAATTTATTGAAAATTTTACAATTTATAATTAAACACAAAAAGCAGTGAAAACACTGCTTTTGTGCGAAATTACTGTTAGTCAGGCTGTCTGAAATTTTCATAATCAATTTCACTGATAAATTTTATCCCCTCTGCTATAGCCATTTGAACAACAAGTTTGTGGATAGCTATTAAAGTTTGTACAGATACATCAGTTCCAGTTGTTCGCCATGCTTCAGCTCTTATGCCCCCATTGTAACCATACTGATACTGAAAGAAAACTTTATCAATAATCTTATCCTTTTTTATCGTGACTGAGCAACTATAGTCTGTAGAATCTCCTCTTCCTTCGTACCTGTCCCAATTAATGTTCATAGAACATTCAGCATTTAACAAAAAGAGCTCATCATCATAGGGCTCGACATGAACGAAAATATCATCAGGTCTTGTTTTACGTCTTGCCTCGATAATTTCTTCAGCCAATTCAAGTATTTCCCTTGAGATATCCTGCTCCGTTATTTTCTTTGGAGTAGCAGTAACGTCAGCTGGCAAATCGGCAATTCTTTGTGCTTCTGCGTCCTTTTCTATTCTTTCCATTTCATCATCACTAGGAAATTTACAATTTTCTTTGATGTATGTAGCCAGATTACTTATCAGATAGTCTTCAGAAAGATTTTTGAAGCTCAGATATGCTTCTATTCTTCTGATAAAATCTTTTTTTAAGTATTCTTTCACTTCTGTTTCACTTTTAAGTGTGACAACAGTTGAAAGTTCATCAGGACAACCTGTAAAAAAGTCAATATTCTCATAAACAGACACTTCTCCGTCTTGATGGAATACTTCGAACAAATTTCTCTCGTTCTTTTCATTCACATCACATAACTTCTGCAAATTCCGCATTACTGTACGATTCACATTTCCATTGTAATTTCTTATCATCTTGGTTCCTCCTAAAATTTTACTAATCTTTCTGTCTACCCATATGATGCAAAAGAGGATGAACAAAAAGACTGCATCAATATTATACCATAATTTACATAAATAGTAAACAAATGCGAATAAAAAAGTATTTTTATAAGAACAAAAGCGGACATTATTAATCTTTTCGCTATTTATGACATTTTAAAGTCCGCGTCTTTGTTCGTACGCGAAAAATTGTATAACAATTTTTCTGTGGAATACTTTATATTATAGGAAGTTCAGAGAACTTTCCTATAATATAAAAAAGAACGGAGCTTTTGTATTAAAAAAGTCCATCCTTCTGTCTAAAACTTAATTATTTATATAAATGTATCACTGCTCTTTAAAAATAGCAATATGATAATTCTTAATACTGAGTATATAAAAAACATACTTTGACATAAATTTATAGTGTGATATAATCTAAAGTAGAAATAACACTAAAAAATAAATTAGAAAGTAGGTAATATAAAAATGTTTGAATTAATTATTTTTATTATAATAATATATTTTGTATTTAAGAAAAGTAATATAAATAATAGTAATAATCTATATTTATTTAATAAAATATCAATGTTAAAGAGATTTTCTAATATTCAAACATTCCCTTCGTTTGTTAATGGATATATATTTAGAGGTGTAGATACCCAAGGAGAAAATATATTATTTGTTATAAAAAATAATTCATTAGAAATTTCAAATATTGATGTATCTTCAATTTATGAAAAAGCCACAAAACTACATTATCATAATATTGTGTTAGTTGTATCTTCTATAAACAATCCAAATATAATAAAACTATTGAATTCTTATAATATTACATATTGGGATAGAAATAAAATGTTATCAATAATTAATAACTCTAATAATATTATTGATAATAATATAAATAAGAATCCAACAATTTTAACTACAAGTAATACAAGTGATGATAAATGTACAATTGAAGAATCATTTAATCCAATAATGGATGCTGATACTAAAAAGACATCAATTTTCGCTAGTTTATTTAATAAACCAGATAAATTATAAATTCGTGTTAGAAAATTTCTAAGAAATTTTCTGTGTGCATGTTGGCTAAACAAGGAAGGTTCGTAGAACCTTCCTTGTAATTTAGTAGAGCATAACACCTAATGTGTTTCTCATTTTTTTCACCAGTTCATAAAAAATTTAACAATATCGAAAATTTGAAACTATATTTTTTTATTATACTTACACTTTATCTTTTTTATCACTGAAAAGGCTACCTTTTTAAGACCTGGTTTTTTAAATATATAATCACTGATATATTCTTTTAAATATTCTTCTTCACAATCAAAGAACATTTTTTCAGTTGCAGATGCTACAGCACTTCTAATGTTATTTACAGAAGTTTCATATTTTATTGCTAATAATGGATATATTTCCTTCTGAAAATTGCAATTAAAATTTCTGTCTATAGAATATAATATATATATTATTTCAGCCATATACTCTGTTCCTATATACGAAAAATCATATTTTAAACTCTCTAACTCGTCATAAATTTTATATTTTATTTCTTTTATTTCCTCACTATTAATAATATTATTTTTATCTATTATTTCTAATCCCATATTTACACTCTCTTTTTATAATCATTTTTTTACTATTTCTATTTTATAATTCTCTCCATTAAACTCAAAATAAAAATACATTATTTTTGTAGAATCATATTCAGTTAAAGTCATTGTAAACATTATATCCATAACATTACTATCTAAATTTAAAACATAGCTATTCGCTTCTGATAAATTGAAATCTTGATAGAATTTCTTTCCAAACATATTTTCTATATAAACATTTTTAAATAAATCATTATCTTCTTTAGCATTTATTTTTTTATTAAGAATATTAGTTATTTCTTCATCTGTTTTTCCTTGTTCCAATAACTCTTTTATAAAAATCTGGTCCTCACGTATATTATCAAACACATCGCTCTTTATAGACATATTAATTTTTGTATTTGTTTTAGAAACATCAACTTTATTAATCTCTATATTCTCTAAATTATTTTTAGCATCAAACTCATTTGTTGATCTATTATACATTTCTTTTTTAAGCTCTATATCAAAACTCCAATTTCCTTCAATTATTTTGTTTTCTTCCATGTTATTTAGTATATTTTCTATATTAACAAATATTTTTTTACTATTAGGAAATTTGGTCGCGTATAAATTATAAATACAATTTACATCATTGACATTATATACACTTAATCCACTATTAATATTATGTTCATCGCATTCTCCCCAAATATATGATACCCCATTGTTTCTACAGAAAGTTCTAAATAAATTTTCATTATTACAATATAAAATATAATTATTCTCATCAAATATGATAATTTTTTCAAATGATATATTAGAAAAATCAAAAATATTATTATCATATTTTAAATTAAAGTTTATTCCTAAATACGTGTTATCCATTACTATATTATCAATTTTCAATCCAATATTATTAGATAAAATGAAATCTGAATCCGAATAAACAACATAATTATTATCAATAGCTGTACTTACACCTTTACTTCCTCCAAAAAATATTTTGCTTATAATATTTTTTGCCAAAACAATACCTGATGAAATAACTCCAAAAATTAATAATAGTGCAAACAATTTTATAATTTTACCACTCTTTACTTCTATAACTTTTTCTTCAATTAATAATTTTCTTAATTTTTTACGCGCATTATATGATAATTTCTTTATCTGTGTTTCTTTTTTATTCATTATGATTGCCGTTTCTTTATAGGATAAATCTTCAACTTTAGTTAAATAAATGACCATTTGATAATCCAAAGGCATTTTATTTAATACACTTTGAATTTTATTTTTTCTTTCCTTACTTAACAATATATCTTCCAAAAGATTTTCTTCTCTGATTTCTTCTTTATCATCAATATTTTCAGTAATTATTTCCTGCTTTATCCAATTAATTGCTTTTGATTTAGCAATCATATACATATATGTTTTAAATGAATAGTTAAAATTAAAATAATCTTTATTTTCTAAAATAAAAACAACTACATCTTGAAAAATATCTTCTGATATATCCATATTTTTTGTGTATCTAGTAATAAAATATATTAGATTTTTTTTATATTTCATTATTAAATCTTCAAATGAATTATTATCTCCATCCAAAAATTTTTTATATAATATTCTATCTTCTAACATTTTATCTCCTCTACTAACTCATCCTATTAATTATAAAATATTTTTCAAAAAAAGTTCCCTTAATAAAAAAATCTATTAAGAAAATTATGTAACATATCAACTTAAATTATTACACAAATTTTGCCTAAATAGTATTGAGAAATCATGGAATTTCTTATATTATAGGAAATCCGGAGAAATTTTCTATAATATAAAAAAAACGAGATATACTCGTTTTTTCTTTATGCTTTTATAATAAAGTTATATTCATATTTTTAAAACTAGATTTTATTTCTCAACTAATACATATGAACCATCTTCTTTTATTTCAAGTACAAATCCAGCATTTTCAACTGCTGAAGTTATCTTATAAATTTCTTCATTATTACTTAATGTATGTTTTATCATATTAATATACATTCCTATTATTATAATAATTAATATTATTATAATAACCAAAAATATTTTACTTAATTTATTCATATTACATTCCTCCTTTCTTTTGTTTAATCATGCTATCAAAAAATCTATTTTACTCTACACAAATATTTTACATCATATGCTTATTTTTTTATCTATTTATATTATACTATAGTCCATTGATTTTACAATTCATTTTCATAGTACATATCTAACAAATCTTATTTATGCTCTTAATTAAATATAATTATTCTTTCATGAGAAAAATCTTTAAAATCTTGTGAAACATATTCTTCTACAATTACATGACAAAGCTTTTAATTTTTCTGAAATTTCTAATTAAGAACAAATCGGAAAGCCTTAATATTAGCTATATTTTAATATTTCTCTTTGGCTTTCCGTGAATTTGTTCGTCGCGCGTGATTTTCAGTTATGAAAATCTCTGTGCATCTTTGCGCGTAGCGCTTTTATATAATAGGAAAGGATTACTTTCCTATTATATAACAAATCGGAAAGCCTTAATATTAGCTATATTTTAATATTTCTCTTTGGCTTTCCGTGAATTTGTTCGTCGCGCGTGATTTTCAGTTATGAAAATCTCTGTGCATCTTTGCGCGTAGCGCTTTTATATAATAGGAAAGGATTACTTTCCTATTATATAACAAATCGGAAAGCCTTAATATTAGCTATATTTTAATATTTCTCTTTGGCTTTCCGTGAATTTGTTCGTCGCGCGT
>CANQBI010000058.1 GCA_947589435.1 uncultured Bacilli bacterium | reverse complement strand
GTAGAAGAATTAAAACCATATGTTTTTCAGTATATAATTTCGTTTATAGATAATTATAAAAATGTCCAAAATAATCAAAAATATTTAAATTTAGAACCTATAACCCCAACTAAAATGAAAGAATTTGGAAAAATGTTTAAAGATATTATTACTGAAAAAAATATCAAAATCCAAACTTGTTATGAAGATATCGATTTAGAAGAATATGGCATCTTAAAAACTCCCTGTATATCCAAAGAATTAGCTTTTGCAATAACAGGAAAAAAATTTCCTAAATGGAGTGCGCGGAAATGTAATTGTGTAGCCATGGCAGATATTGGCGAGTACAATACTTGTAATCATCTATGTAAATATTGTTATGCTAATTATGATGAGAAAAAAGTAAAGGAAAATATTTTAAAACATGATGTTAATTCTAGTTTACTTTTAGGTACTTTACAAAATAATGATGTCATAACAATAAGAAAAAGGTAAGTCACTTAAAAGTCACAATTAAAAAATATACTTAAGATGAAAGGAAAGTTTTTATGGAAATTTTAAGAGTTGAAAATTTAACTAAAACCTATGGTAAAGGGGAAAATAAAATTAATGCTGTTGACCATATGAGTTTTAGTGTTGAAAAAGGCGAGTTTGTCGCAATTGTAGGAGCAAGTGGTAGTGGTAAATCGACCCTTTTACATTTACTAGGGGGAGTTGATCGTCCTACCAGTGGCAAAGTATTTATTGATGGAGAAGATATTTATAAATTAAATGATGATAATTTAGCCATATTTAGAAGAAGACAAGTAGGCATAATATATCAATTTTATAATTTAATTCCTATTTTAAATGTCATGGAAAATATAATGCTGCCATGTGATTTAGATAATAAACCGGTAGCCAAAGAAAGACTAGATGAAATATTAGATGATTTAAATCTTAAAAATCGCAAGAATCATTTACCTAATGAACTATCTGGAGGTCAACAACAAAGAGTATCTATAGCTCGAGCTATTGTTAATAATCCCGCGATTGTCTTGGCCGATGAACCAACCGGTAATTTGGATTCCAAAGCTAGTGAAGAAATTGTCACTTTACTAAAAATGTCTAATCAAAAATTTAAACAAACTATTATTATGATTACTCATGATTTAGAAATAGCGAAGAATGCCGATCGAATTATTACGATTGATGATGGTAAAATTATAAAGGATGAAAAAATATCATGAATGCGGTTTTAAAAAATTTAACGAAAAGAAATTTAATTCTAAATAAAAAAAGAACGATCGTTACGATAATTGGTATTATTTTATCCACCGCCATGATTGTTTGTGTTTCGGGATTAGTGACCAGTTTTCAACAAACTTTAATTAATGCGACGATTGCAACTGATGGACCAGCCCATGTTTATATTAAAGATATGAGTCGGGAAGATTTATTAAGTTTGGAACATAATCGGAATATTTTAAATTATTTTTCATATGGGACAATTGGTTATGCTAAATATGATAAATCAGTAAATGAATACAAGCCTTATATTTATATTACAGCCTTTAATAATGCCGCTTTTGAAAATATTCCTCTTACTTTAATAAGTGGGAGAATGCCAACTAATGGAGCAGAAATTTTAGTATCTAACCATGCTTTAGAAGATGTTGAAAATCCATATAAAATCGGGGATGTTATTACCTTAAATGTTGGAAAAAGAATTTTAAAAGAAGATAATCTCGAGTTAAACCAAACTAATCCTTATAATGCCTTGGCTGACTATTTAGATGCGTCAGAGCAAATCAAAAGTGCCGAAGAAATTATTGATACTAAACCAATGACTTTTACCGTAGTTGGGATAATTGAACGACCTAATTACACCATCGAAAATTATAGTGCTCCCGGTTATACTTTTATTACTTATCAAGATAAAATATTAGAAAAAAATACCGTCGGAATAGTCTTTAAAGATGCCCATAATTATGATAAAAAAACCAAAGAAATTGCTGGTGAATATAAATATTCTTATAACTCTGAATTATTAAGATGGTTAGGAGTTTCAAATAGTGATACGATGAATGCTTTAATTTTAGTCGCTGGAGTCGTTATTGCTATTATTATGGTTTCAAGTGTTTTTGTCATTAAAAATAGTTTTGCCATTTCGATTACCGAAAAATATAAAATGTATGGAATGTTAAGAAGTGTTGGAGCTACTAAAAAACAAATTAAGAAAAATGTTTTATATGAAGGTATTGTTTTAGGGTTAATTGCCATTCCTTTAGGTATTTTAGGAGGATTATTTGCCGTTTTCTGTTTAGTTCATGTTGTTAACTTTATTCTAGGTGATTATTTAGACAATATGCTTTTTGTCTTTAAAATAAGTATTATGCCAATTTTAATTGCTAGTTTACTAGCGATGATCACAATTTATTTTTCAACGGTTTTCTCAGCTAAGAGAGCTAGTAAAATTTCGCCCATTGAAGCTATTCGGAGTAATAATGATATTAAGATTAAACGGAAAAAATTAAAAACTCCCAAAATTATTGAAAAATTATTTAAAACTGGGGGAGTGATTGCTTATAAAAATTTAAAACGAAATAAAAAGAAATATCGTACGACCGTAATTTCTTTAGTTGTCAGTATTGTAGTCTTTGTTTCTTTATCTTCGTTTATCGGTTATGGTTTTAAATTTACGAGTTTATATTATCAAGAATTAAGATATAATTTTTATGTTGATATAGCCGGTGGTAAACCAGAAGCCGAACAAGAAGAAGCCGTGCGCAAAGTTTTAGCTTTAGATCACATTACGAATTATGCCTATATAAAACAAGTTCATGCGATGATAAAAGGTAATTTAAGTGATTTTGCTAAAAATTATTATAATATTTATTATGCCAATGATTTAGATGAAATTGAACGAAGTATCTTTATTTTTAGTGTTGGGGATATGGAATACAAAAGATATTTAAAAGAATTAGGGTTAAATCCCAGTGATTATCAAGATAAAGGTTTATTAATCGACGAATATGTTTATACTGATGATAAGGGGAAAAAATACATAGGTAATTGGTTCGAATTTAAAGAAAAACTGGATATTATTGCCGATGAAAAGACTTATTCGCTAGAAGTTAAAAGAGTTAATAGATATCCAATAGGTTTAGAAAATAATGTGGGTTCAGTCCCAATGTTAATTGTGAGTGATAATTATTTAGATACGAATTTTAAAGAGGAATATGGTAGACATATAGTTATTAACAGTGATAACCCAAAAGCTTTAGAAGAATCTTTAGATATATTAACTAAAGAGAATAAAGATTTTAAAGAAACAGTTAATTATCAAAATGTTGATGAACTTATTCGGGCGAATAATGCGATTGTCCTAGTTATTTCGATATTCTTATATGGTTTTATCACGGTAATTAGTTTAATTGGCATTACGAATATCTTTAATACAATTACCACGAATATGAATTTAAGAAGTAAAGAATTTGCCATGTTAAAAAGTATTGGAATGACTAAAAAAGAATTTAATCGGATGATTAGATTAGAAAGCATTTTCTATGGAGCCAAAGCTTTAATTATTGGCTTGCCTATCGGAATAGGTGGTTCTTATTTAATCTATTTAGCTTATAAAGAAAATATTGATTTTGGATTTATGATACCTTATAAAGCTATTTTGATTACTATTATTTTTGTAAGTATTATTATTGGTATCATTATGAAATATTCCTTTAGTAAAATAAATAAACAAAATATTATCGAAACTATCAGGAATGATAACATTTAAGTATGAATTTATTCTTAATTTCATACTTTTTTGCTATACTAGAAAAGAGGGATTTAAGTGGCAACAATTTTATTAATTGAAGATAATGAAACTATTAAAAAAGGTTTAGAATATTTATTTTATGAAAATGATTTACTTTTACTTTGGGCAAGTACTTTAAAAAAAGCCCAAGAATTAATAAAGGAAAAAACTTTTGATTTAATTTTATTAGATGTAATGCTTCCGGATGGCGATGGTTTTGAATTTTTTAAAGAACATCAAGAAGAAATAAATGTTCCCGTCATCTTTTTAACCGCCAAAGATTTAGAAAATGATATTGTAAGAGGCTTAGAAATGGGGGCAGTTGATTATATTATCAAACCTTTTTATAATCGGGAACTTATTTTGCGGATAAATAAAGCCTTAGCATTAAAGAAAAATAATAAAATAAAAAAAATCAAAGACTTAACCATTGATTTAGATAAAATGCAAGTTTATAAAAATAAAAAATTAATTGAACTTACTAGTTTAGAATTTAAAATCTTAAATCTTTTTTTAAATAATCTTAATCGGGTAATTACTAGAGAGACTATTTTAAATAATATTTGGGATGAATTTGATAATTTTGTCAATGATAATACATTAACCGTTTATATTAAAAGATTAAGAGAAAAATTAGGAAATGATTTAATTAAAACAATTAAAGGAATAGGATATATGATGGAAGATGATTAATTTAAAGAAAAAGCAAATTATTAGTTTAGGAATAGTTTTTAGTCTAGGAATCTTTTTTAGTATCGTTATTAACTTTATTAATTATAAAAATTATGTAAAAAGAGTTAATGAATATGTTTATACGATGGTGGAATTAATTAAAGAAAAAAATCTTAATATTACGGATGATGAAATTATAACTATTTTAAATGGCCAAGTTAAAAAAGTCAATTATCAAATTTTAAAAAAGTATGGTTTAAATAAAGAAGTATCAGCTTTACAAGATTTAAAAAAAGATTATTACCTTAGTGTCGTTCTAACGATGATTTTAATCTTTAGTTTAAGTATTTTAGTTTTCTTAATTTTAATAAATGATTATTTAAAACAAAAGAAAAAGATTGAAGAATTAACGCTTTATTTACGAGCCATTAATGAACATAATTATTATTTAAATATTTTAGAAAGTAAAGAAGGAGAGTTTGCCATTTTACAAGATGAAATTTATAAGACCACTTTAATGCTAAGGGAAGAAAGTGATAATTTATTACAAGATAAAATTAATTTAAAAGATACTTTAGCGGATATCTCTCATCAATTAAAAACTCCTTTAACTTCCATTTTAATTATGTTAGATAATATTTTAGATAATCCTCAGATGAATAAAGATACGAGGGCGGAATTTTTAAAAAATATTCGGCAAGAAACGGAAAATATTAATTTTTTAATTCAAGTTTTATTAAAATTATCGCGAATAGATGCGAATGTTATTGAATTTAAGGAAGAAGAGATAAATGTAAGTGCTTTAATTAAAAAAGTCCAAGAAAATGTTAAGGTTTTATTAAAAGAAAAACAACTAATTTTAGATTTAGATATCGATTCAAATTTAACTTTTAAAGGGGACTTTGCTTGGCAAACTGAAGCTTTAACTAATATTTTAAAAAATGCGATTGAATATTCTAAAGAAAATGACCATATTTTAATAAAAGTTTTAGATAATCCTTTATATTTAAAAATAATTATTGAAGATTTTGGTAAAGGAATTAAAAAAGAAGATTTAAAAAATATTTTTAAAAGATTTTATAAAGGTGAAAATAGTAATCCTGGAAGTTTTGGCATCGGTCTTAATTTAGCGAAAAAAATAATTGAAAAGAATAATGGTTTTATTAAAGTTGATTCGGTAGTAAATAAAGGAACTATTTTTGAAATAAAATATTTAAAATAAAAATACTTCCATTTTTTAGATAATGAAAGTATTTTATTAATTACCGTAATTTACTGTCAAATTCTATTGTATAGCGAATAAAAGTCTGCTATTATTTCTATAGGGATATTTAACAGTTGAGTGCTTGCCAACTTCTATATGGAAGGAGGCTGATGATATGCATAAGAAAGATTTTTTAATCTTATCTCTTA
>CANQBI010000057.1 GCA_947589435.1 uncultured Bacilli bacterium | reverse complement strand
TTTCAAAACCTAATTCATAATAAGCATAAATTAAATCTTTTCTTTTTTCATTATCAATTTTATTAACTAAAACGATGACTTCTTTACCACTTTTTTTAAGCATATTGCGAATTTTTTTATCAGCATCCGTTATTTCCTCTAAGCCATCAACCACAAATAAAATGGTATCGGCTTCCGTTATAGCAAGTTCTGCTTGCATTAAAATATCTTTATTAAAATCATCATCAAACCCATGAATACCCCCAGTATCAATTAAACTAAATTTTTTATTTTGATAATTTACAATGCCATAAATACGGTCTCTTGTAATTCCGGGTTCACTTAAAATAATCGCCTTTTTTTCATTTATAAGCCGATTAAATATACTACTTTTACCAACATTAGGTTTCCCAATTAAACAAACCGTTTTCATATTATCACCTTCTACTCACAAGTAATCTCATTTGAAGTATCTATTTTAGCATAAATTCTTTTATTTTTATAATAAATTATAACTTCTTCTAAATCTAAAAATTTTTCTTTATCTGTTGGATCAACTATACATCCACCTTCATTATTTTCTTCACTTAAACAATTATTTTCATTATCTTTAGATAAATATTCGGGAACTAAATCACTTACGAAAAAACTTTTACAAGCATATTCTTTGTAATGTTTATCACTATTAATAATTGAGCCTTTAATATCTTCTCCAAAAAGAATGGCGGCTTCTTCCATAAGTTCAATCTTTTTCTCCAGCATATTTTTTTGAATTAAATGGCTAATTCCACTTATAGATGGAACTGCAATGGCTGTAATAACCCCTAAAAGTACTATAACTCCTAATAATTCAATTAATGTAAATCCCTTATTATTCATCCTAACCTCTTAACTTAAATAACTAGATATAATATCTAATACTTCGCTTCTTCCTTTTTTCGTAATGGTTGACCAAGGAATAAAACTATTATCATCCGTTAATTTTAATGTTTCTTTAATTATTTTATCTTGTTTTACGCGACCATTTTTGGTTACTTTATCATATTTAGTAGCCACAATGGTAACTGGTAAATTATAATAATTTAAAAAATTATACATTAAAATATCATCTTTCGTTGGTTTATGCCTGTAATCAATTAGTAAAAAAACATGTTTTAAATTTTCTCTAGAAGCAATATAATCTTCAATCATAATGCCAAATTTCTTTTGTCTATCTTTAGAGACACTCGCAAACCCATAACCGGGAACATCTACTAAATAAAAATTATCATTAACCAAATAAAAATTTAAAGTTTGCGTTTTGCCTGGTTTAGAAGAAGTTCTCGCAAAATTCTTTCTTTCAATTAAAGTATTAATAAAACTACTTTTACCCACATTACTTCTTCCTAGTAGTAAAAACTCATTTTTATTATCAATTGGATATTGACTAATTCTTATAGCCATAATTGGTTCTGCTACTTTATCAATTTGCATACTCATCACCACACCTAAATTATATATTAAATTATGGTTATTTGCAAATTTTTAAGATTGTAATTATCTAAAAGTTATGTTAAAGTATTTACCCAAGGTGATTTTAATGGCTAAATTTATTTGGACAAGCAAAGATTTTAAAAGATGTTTAAGAAGTTTATATGAAGCAAAAAGTAAAGAAAAAAATCCGGAATTACTAAAGGTAATCGATAATGATATTTTTTTACTTAAAAGTTATATTGATTTTGATTTTGATGAACATAAACCCCAAGATGATTATTTAAAAATGTATCGTTTAGCTAAAAGCTATCTTTATCCCTTATCATATCTTTGGGATGACTTAACGGATTTTAATGATTTAGCAAATGGCATCTTTGTTTATCCCAATGAACATTTACAAAGAATTAATTTTACTAAAAATGATTTAATTACCTTAACTCATGATTTTTATAAATCTTTGGGAGGCAATATTTATAAGACTTTTAGAAAGAATTTTCAAAATATAGATAACCATTTAAGTTTTCAAAAATATAAAGAAAAATATGATTCTAGAGCTTTTACAATTCCCGTTAGTTATTTAGATGAATACTTTGTTAAAATATATCAGAGTAAAAACATTACCGATTTAGCTAGTATGGTTCATGAATATGGACATGTGGTTGCTATTAGTACTAATTACAAATACAATATTGATAATTACTTTAGTGAAATAATACCTCTTTTTATGGAGTTATTAGTCTTAGATTATTACTATAATTTAACTAAAGATAAAACAGTTTATTTATATGCCATTGGGTGTTTTAATAAAAAAGTTGATCAAGGTTATAGTCTTACTGATTTAATAAATATTATGCAAAATGAAAAAGAAAAATTTAAAAATAGTTATGAGCTTTGGAATATGACCCAAAAGTTAGATATTAGTGAAGATGATTTTAACTTAAGTATGGAAGATATAAATGGGGATGCTTATATCTATTTACCAGCTTATATGATTACTATAGAACTTTATAAATCTTATCAAAATGATCCCGAGAAAACTTTAGATATTATTGATAAAATGTTAAAGTTTAATTTAGTTAATTTAAAAGAAGATTATCAAAAACTTCTCTTTTTAGGAATTAAACCTAATTATAATTTAGAAGAATATGAGAGAGTTTTAAAACAAAAAGAATTGGCTTTGAGACGCTAATTCTTTTCTTTATTGTTAAGTAGTTTACTAACAGCACTCATAATGGCTATTTTACCATAAGAATAAGTAAGAGAACCTTGTTCATATAAAATGTAAGGCTCTACCAAAGGGCCATCACAAGATATTTCAATAGAAGATCCTTGGGTAAATGATCCTGAAGCCATAATGATTTCATTATCATATCCTGGCATTGGAGATGGGATAGGCACACTATCTGCATCAATCGCACTTGCACTTTGAATACCTTCCGCATATTTAATTAAATCATCTTTATTCCCAAAAGTTATGGATAAGACAATATCGGCATGTTCTTCATTATATTTAGGATTAACAGAGTATCCTAAATCTTCCAGTAATTTAGCAGTTAAAAGGGATATTTTTAAACTACTTGCTACAACATAAGGAGCGTGGTATAAACCCATTAAAAATTCTTTATTAATTCCTAAAGTAGGTCCTACTTCTCTACCTTCACCGGGAACCGTTAATCTTTCGGCACATAAATTAACTAAAGATTCTTTCCCTGCAATATAACCGCCATTCGGCGCAATTCCTCCACCTAAGTTTTTAATTAAAGAACCAACCATAATATCGGCTCCTACTTCCGTTGGAGTTTTATCTTCGACAAATTCACAATAACAATTATCAACCATAATAATAGTTTCAGGAGATACTTCTTTTATTAATTTGCATACTTTTTCTAATTTTTCAATCATTATACTTTTTCTTTCGGAGTATCCTCTACTTCTTTGAATTTCAATTAATTTAACTTTATTATTTTTTAAATATTCTTTTATTTTAGCATAATCAAAATCATCATTTACTAAATCAATTTGATCATATTTAATGCCAAAGGAAATTAAAGAACTGGCATTTTCTTTTATACCTATTACTTCGTGTAAAGTATCATAAGGAAGTCCTGTAATACTAAGCATTAAATCATTCGGCCTTAAAAGCCCGAATAAACAAACTGTTAAAGCGTGGGAGCCGGAAATAAAATCTCTTCTTACTAAAGCATCTTCACTACCTAGAACACTTGAAAAAACTTTTTCAATTTGACTTCTTCCTAAATCATTATAGCCATAACCTGTTGTACTATTAAAAGATGCTTCACTAATCCCCACTTTTTTAAATGAAGATAATACTTTTAAACTATTTAATTCTTCTTGTTTATCAATATGTTCAAACTCACATTTAAGTTCTTCTTCAATTTTTAAAACTTTCTTATAGACATCTTCTCTTATATTATAATATTCTAAATATTTATTCATTTCCATCCCTCATTACACATATCGTACCACTTACAATATCATCATTAATCATTATTTCCATTATTTTTAAAGCAACACTTTTTTTACTAATTAGTTTAGTTTGTTCAACTCTTTCTAACTCAGCATTTAAATATTCCGGATCCATACTCAAAGTATTTTTCGTATCAATCCAATTGGGAGCCAACCCACAGACCTTTATATTTTTAAGTCTTAAGGCTAAATTTTTCGTTAAGTTAATAATCCCGGCTTTACTGGCGGCATAATCTAAAGATAGTGGATTAAAGGTATCAATACCATCAGTCGAGGCCATATTAATTAAAGTACCTCTTTCCACATATATTGAGGCATATTTAGCAATGTTAAAAGTCCCTCCTAAATTAACACTTACGACATTCATAAATTCTTCATAACTTTTATCTTTTATATCATTACTAATATCTAAACCTACTAAATTAACAACTACATCAATATGACTATATTTACTCTTAACATAACTAAATAAATTTTCTACTTCTTTTTCCTTTGTCACATTACATTTAATTGTTTCATAATCTTTTTTTATTTTATTTTTATAAAAAGTACCCACCACGGTGGCTTTATATTTTACTAAAATATCGGCAAGAACTTCCCCAATATCATTACTTACCCCAATTATTAAAACAACTACTCCACTTAGGTCCATAATATCACCCAGTACGTATTATATAATTATTTAGTTAAAGTTGCAATTAAATCTGTGATAAATATACTACTTAAAATGCCTAAGATAATTTTTAAGTTTTCCCTATATTTCTTCACTAGTTTTTTAATTAAAGGAAGGATGATATAAATTAATAATAAACTTAGAACACTAAAAGTGAAAGCACTTAAAAAACAGACAAAACCCCCAATATTAAGAAAATGATTAGTATAATCCCAAAGTCTTATTTTAAATATTTTAAGTAATAAAAGGCCACTTAAGCCTTCAAATGATGCTGATACCAAAAAAGACAAAGCAAATATAACTAAAGGATATTTTTTATATTTGGAAAATAAAGTTAAAAGTATAGATCCTAAACCATAAATAGGAAGATAGGGACCATATAAAAAGGCATGGCTAAAAAACTTCCCATTATAAGCATAACTTAAAACAAGTTCATACAAAAACCCTAAAATACTACATATATAAAAAGTTGTTCCAATCATTACTATATCCATAAATATAGGATATGTAGTTAAATTATTTTTAACTTACCAATAATTAGAAAGAAATAAACACATAAAATAAAAATTATCAAACATACTAATTATGAAAGGAAAATGATTTATGAAAGAAAATTATAAAAAGGCTCCCGATATCTTAACTAATAAAGATTTAGATTACCTAAAAGATATCTTTGGATGGAATCATACAGCCTATAAAAATGAAATGGAAGCTTTAAATTATATTGAAATAGATAGTGTTAAAGATATGATTAATGAGGCCACAATGGTTTTTGAAGAAAACATGCATAATGTTTTAAAAATAGTAAAGGAAGAGCATAATGGAAAATAAAAAAGTAAGTAATCCTAAATTAGAAGTAAAAGAAGGTTTAAATTTAAATGACAAAGATTATATGACTAATCTTTTAAGTACTTTAAAAGCAATGGTTAAAGATATGACCGTAGCTTTAACGGAAGCTTCTAATAGTAAAATTTATTCCGAATATAAAAATATGTATGAAGAACTTTTAAAACTTCAAAGAGCCTCTTATGAATTGATGTTTAAATTAGGTTGGTATACTTTAGAAGAAACCACTCAAAATAAAAAAGATACTCTAGAAAAAGAATTACAAACTCAACTAGATAATTTACAAAATTAAGATTGTTGAATAATTTATATAAATATTGTATAATCTAATTATGGAGATGAGTTATCATCGCCTAATGTTGATATTTGCTATTTCATTCGAATGTCAATTCGAATTGAGATAGCTTCTTTTTTTGACTTAAACAAGTTGTATATAAAAGAAATTACTTTTAATAATATTTCTACTATTAATTTCATAAATACCACCATCCTTCCCAAAAAAGATTTTGTTTGCAACCAAAACCCCTGAAAAGCTGGCAAGATTCCTCATCTCGAAGACTATATTTTATAGATATTTTTTCCTAAGTCAAGTCGTTCGACAAAACATGTCAAAACTTCTAAAAATATGACAAAATTCAACAATTTTTGCATGTAAAAAATCGGTTCTTAAACATTAAGGAGTGATGAAAGAAAAATCATCATTCTTTTTTGATGATCTAAATACATTAGTAGCAAATA
>CANQBI010000056.1 GCA_947589435.1 uncultured Bacilli bacterium | reverse complement strand
CGTTCGACTTGCATGTCTTAGGCATGCCGCCAGCGTTCATCCTGAGCCAGGATCAAACTCTCAATAAAAAAGATTTTTATAATTTAAATCTTAAATTGTTTGTTTCTCCTAAGCTACTCAAAATTGACTTTTTACTTAGTTTTCAAAGAACATTTTCGCACTTCTTTTCCGATGTGCACTAGTAATATACCAAATTGAAAATAAATTGTCAACAAAAAATTCACTTTTTTTTAATTTTTTTGCATTTTTTCGCTATTTTTTGATTTTTCGCTTAATTTTCACATTATATTTATATGAAAAAAAGAGTAAATTAATGTCAATTTACTCAATATTATCTAAATTATGATATTTTTCTAAGTATTTATTAACTTCGTTAATGTCAAATGGGCCGACACCTTCTTTTTTCATTTTGATAAGTTTTTCAAGTTCTTTGTTGATAACTAAATCGAGTTCTTTCGAATAATTCATAATCTTTTTATGATATTTATATTCATTTTTATCTAAAACGCGGTAACCACCATCCGGAAATACCCGAAGATCTAAATCGTAATCAATATATTTAATCGTATCCTCATCATTTATATAAGGAGAGGCAATATTACAATAGTAAAATAGGCCAAACTCTTTAAATTGGGCAATAATATTAAACCAATTATCCTTATAAAAGAAGATAATGGCAGGTTCCTTAGTTCTATGACTTCGTCCATCATTTTCAATTACCTTCGTTTTAAAATTTCCACAAACTAAAGCCTTGTCTGTTTCTTCAATAACCACAGACTCTTCCCAAATTCGATGAATCTTCCCATTATGTTTATAACAATGGATTTGAATTTTATCTCCTGGCTTATGTAACATGTTTTCTTCTTTACTCATTTTTACCATCTCTACATTATTTATTATACAATAAAAATATTCATCCCACAATAAAAAGGCATAAAGCCTTTACTTAAGTAAATCAATCGCCGCATTTAATTGTTCATCAGAATTAACATCGGTTATTTGCACTTCATAATCCGGCATAATGCCAATGCCATCGATACAAGTTCCTTTCGGAGTTAACCATCTAGCAGTCGTATATTTTACAGAATCACCAGATGATAATTCCGCTACTTGTTGCACTTTACCTTTACCATAGGTTTTTACCCCTAATGTTGTGGCATTATTATAACTTTCTTTTAAAGCGGCCGTTAATATTTCGGCTGCTGAGGCCGTTTCTTCATTAGTTAGAATAACAATTGGATAATCCCTTTTTTCCTTGGTGGCATCTTTAAAATCTTGATGGGCCACACTAGACTCTAAAGAATAAAGGATTTTTCCTTCTTCTATAAATAAGGATGCCACATCTTCTGCAGCTTGTAAGTATCCACCAACATCATCTCTTACATCGATTATTAAACTAGTTATGCCTTCACTTTCCATTTCTTTTAAAGCATCTTTAACTTGGTCCCCTAATTTTTCCGAAAATTTCGTGATAGATAAGTAACCAATCGTCGTTTCAGGAATTACATTATAAGCTATGGAAATATTGACTAAATCCGCTTTTTCCATTTCCAAAGAAATGTACTCCTCACCTCTTTTTACCTCTAAGCTAATACTTTTAGATTTATCATCTTTAACTAAAGATGATATAGATTTACCATTTAAACTCGTAACATCAATACCATTAACCTTTAAAATGATATCTCCAACCATGGCTCCTGCTTTACTTGCGGGGGAGTCAGGAGTAACTTTCGAAATAACATTTCCTAAAATAGATATACCAACCCCATTATAAGTGGCTGCCAAATCATCAATTAACTCTTCATATTCAGAATTATCTAAATAAGTCGTATATTTATCTCCTAAAAAGTTAAGCATTCCTTCTTCAGCAGCATTAAGCATACCTTCTTTATCTATTTTATCATAATATTTTTCTAACAAAGTTTTATATACACCAATAAATTCTCGTAAATTTTCATCTTTTAATATTTCATCTTGACGATTACTAGTTCCACTATTAAGCATAATAACTCCTGTCGTAATACCAGACACAATCGAAGTTATAACAATGATAATAATGACACTAAATAGTCCAAATCCTTTTGTCTTTTGCATATAAGCCTCCAATATTAATATTTTATCATGGTGCGCCTTAAAAGTAAAATGCTACAAAGAAAAAACATTAATTTTTTTACATTAATTATCATATTAAAAAAATAAGTCCTAAGACTTACTTTAATTTTTCTTGAATAGTTTTATAATCTTCGATGTATTCGGTAATTTCTCCTTTTTTAATATGTAATAAAGTTAAATCACCAAAATCTAAATCTTCAATTTTTTTAGCATTTTTATTACTCTTATTATCTTCTCCGACATTATAATATTTCTTATTTAACTCATTATTTAAATCTAAGAAATAAATTTTTAAATTATCTTCTTCATCATCTTCTTTTTCTTTATAAGTAGTTATCATTGCAGAATATTTAACAGCTTCAGAAGCTTCACTATCATAAGCTAGAACATAATATTCATCATATGGACGATTTAGAAGGGTTCCCACTACGACTTTATCATAGTTAATACTTCCTTTAACAAGGTCTACCGTATCATCTTTATCTTTCTTAAATAAAGCCGTTGCCCCATAAGCAATCCCCACTATTAAAGCGATAAATATAATTATAAAGACAAAATTTCTAACGATATTTTCATCTTCACTACTACTAGTTACACTATTTAATTTAACCTTTTTACCTTTTTTACTACTTTTTATCATTGGATTTTCTTTTAATGTTTTCTTTTTCATTTTGCCTAAACCTTTCTTACATCAAATTTATTATACCTAAATATAGAACTAAATGCAAATAAAAACATATAGAAATTAATCTATATGCTTAATCTATTTAATCCCCGCCACTAAAGTAGCATTACCTAGGGAGTTCGCGATAAGTTGCATTTCGGCTTTGGATAGTTCGGTACTCGCCAAGTAATAAGAGATATCATTAACATCAAAACTTAAACTATTGGCACTGATGGCTCCCACGGTTTCACTTAAAACTAAAGGCTCACCATAAACAGGTATTATTTCCATAGTACTTTTCGCTTTGGCTTTTTCTTCAATTAAGACAAAGTTCTTTTCTCCCCCAAAGGTTAAGATAACTCGATTTCCTTCATCTAAATCAATTGTTTCCGAATGCGTAAGATAAGTATTACTTGGAATATATAATGGATAGATTACAGTATCAATGTTAGCTGTTGTATTACTACTTCCTTTTGGCTTTTGCAAAGCTCCGTCATCAGATGCATTAGTATTCGTGTTGGTATTTGAATCGGTACTAGTGTTACTATTTCCACTACCATTTGGTTTCTTTAAAGCATTATCACTTTCATCATTATTAGTAGTTCCTTTATTTTCCTCTTTGTTATCTGTTTTATTATCGGTTGTACTATTACTATTTTCTTTACAATCCGTTCCTTCACAATTATTTTCTTCTTCTTTTAAATAATCTTCTAATTTAAAATCCGTTTCCTTTAATCCCGCTTTAAGGTCTACTTTACCAAAAGTTACTTTAATTTTAACAATATCATTTTCATTATAAACTTCGACTTTTTCGGGTACTTTATTCTTATCTAAATAGATTTTTTCATATTTTAACTCTTCATTATTTGGATAATTTACCTTAGTCTTTATGATATATCCATCATCAACTTCACTAACGTCAACATCTTTATCATTAGCTATATCAGTTACTAAACTACCTAGTAAATAGGCTTGACTAGAATTACCTGGCCAATCACTTTGGAATTTAAAGCTCTTATTTAAGGATGGTGTAATTACATAAATATCATCATTACTCTTTAAAATAATTTGTTCATGATTATTGGTTTGATTTACTAATACTACTTTATAATAATCATCCTTTAAATAATAACTTTCTAAACTATAAGTAAATGTTTCTTCATCGTTACTTATTTCCATATTCCCTGTCACTTTATAAGATTTAGCACTGGTCATTTTATTTTGAAAATCTTTTAAAGTATCTTCTTTACTTTCTTTACCACATCCACAAAGGGCTAAACCTAAACATAACAAGACGATAATTTTTTTCAATATACCACTTTCCTTTTCTATTTAAATATATTTCTATAATATTTAAATATTCATGTATATTTTCAAAACAAATATCCATAATACTAATAAAGGTGAGTGAATTATGATGGAGACATTTCAAAAAGCGACATTAATATTTACAGTTATTGGAGCCATAAACTGGGGTTTAATTGGATTCTTTGATTTCAATTTAGTAGAATCTTTATTTGGTGAAGCCTCAATGCTTCCAAAAATTGTCTATGCAATCGTCGGCATCTGTGGCTTAATTAATATAGGCATATTATTTAACCACTTTGAAACTAATAACAAATAGGAAAAAGGCAACCCCGCGGCTGCCTTTTCTATTTGTTAAATTATTTTCGATACAATACTTATTATTTCATTACTTTTTTTAATGGCTATTTTTTTACCTATGGCTTTACCACCAACAGTTAGAGATGAACAAATACTGGCAAGTAACACATTCCATAACGATAAATTACCAGAACTTACCATATTAACAATGAGGGTGGCCACTAAACTACCACTTAAAATACCACAAATGTCCCCAACAACATCATTACAAAAACTAGAAACACTACTGGCATTACGGATTAACCGAATAGCCATTTTAGCGCCCTTAATCTTTTGACTGGCTTTGGAGTGAAACACTTTCTCATCCCCACTTAAAACCGCTGTTCCAATAATATCAAAGATAATTCCAATTAAAATAACCACAAATATACAAATAATTAAAACCACATTATTAAATGTACCTAAGTAGTTTGCTATTAAACTAAATATAATAGCCAAGACAAAAGTTAAAACAAATGCCCATAAAATCCAATGTTTTTTCATCTATTATCTCTAATCTTTCTACGCGTTAAAATAGGTCCTTTATCCAAAGATAAACTTTCTAAAATAGCATGAGTATCTTCTTTAGTAATTATAGTAGAGGTAGTTCCATAAGGTCTAACTCCCATTTCATACATTTCCCAATTTTTCTCTAACTCTTTTCGCCTATTTATTTCATCAATTACTTTTTTATCTTCTCTAATTCTTTCCATATATCTCCTAAATTTCTCCATAAATAAAAAAAATATGGTATATTATAAATCAATTTTATGGTTTAGGTCGAGTTGAATTTCTCTCTTTTCTACTATCAGTTACCCTTTAGCGATTTCTCTTTAAAGAAAAGAACTAAACGTCACCGTTTTAATTACTCGATTGCCACTTAATCCATACCTTAATACTTATAATACATACACTCTAGAGATTTTCTCAAACACCTAGGGATTGCCTTTATTCGCTTTTGCAGCAATAATTTCAATCAAATAAATCGTTGATATTCCTCATTACCACTCACGACAAGATATTATAACTAATGACTTAGTAAAAGGAGCTTAGACTATATGCCATTATAATCGTTCCTTAAACTTAAAATTATATATTCACCCTAACCTGGGCGGAAAAAGCAAATACATAAAGTGTCTTAATCTATTAGTAGATTTTTAGCCCTACCTTCAGACAATATTGGTGACTAGAATAATGCACCACGTTATAAATTATACCAAATTTTTGAAATGATGTCAAATTTGCGTAAAAATGGTATCTAATAATAATTTATGCTTGATTTAATATAAAAATTAGTTTTTCCTAGTTGTTCTAGTTAAAACAAGGCCTTCTTGTTCACTACAAATGTTAAAAGTTACACTTTCTTCTGCCTTTATTTCTTCGGGTATCATTATTCTTTTACTATCCGCATCACTTTTGTTAATAACCTCAAGTTCATATGGATTTAAAGAAGATGTAGGTACTTCTAAACGCAAATAATCTTCAATATAAGTGTTATCCACTATACCATTATGATTTCTAAAATATAAAATATTAGAATGAGGAATATACTTCATTGTATCTTCATAACCTTGAGTTGTTCCCATATATCCCGGTAAAATATTTAAAACATTAATCTTATCTTTACCTACAAGTTCTATTCTTGAAGAATTCATATATTTAACAAAATCTGAATTTAATATAAATTCTACATAATCTGAGAAATCTAATAAATCTTCTCTAATAACTTGAATAGGAAATTTAGGATTACTAATGCGATATAAACCATTAGTTTTAGTAATAATTGATGTATTTAATCTTATTCTATATATATTTAATAAAGATTTAATCTTATCTAATAATAAAACCATTTTACTATAATCTCTATTATAGGTACAACAAAAAATAGGATTACTATTAGTGGTAATCGGTGTAAAATAATAATCTTTAACTTTTTTATCATTGACTACACAATATTCTTTTAATTTGTTCATCATTTGGATATTTTCTAAATATTCTT
The DNA here is from genome assembly GCA_947589435.1 of uncultured Bacilli bacterium. Classification (GTDB taxonomy): domain Bacteria; phylum Bacillota_I; class Bacilli_A; order RF39; family UBA660; genus SIG200. The sequence continues at coordinate 147 of CANQBI010000056.1, read as the reverse complement.
TTTGTAACCCCAATATTACTCTTTCTAAAGTATAATTTTCCATAAAACCTCCATATTTATCTTATGGTAATGTGCATAGTTTATATGCCAAACTACCTGTTTTTTCTTTTATTTATATACAATTTCTATATATTTTTCTTCACCCCT
>CANQBI010000055.1 GCA_947589435.1 uncultured Bacilli bacterium | reverse complement strand
AATGGATGACATTCACTACAAACTTCAACATGAATTTCATCTTTTACTGATTTAGTTTTAAATGTTGCTCCACAAGCACATTTAACTGTACAATCTTTTAATTCTGGATGAATATTAGCTTTCATTATTTCTCTCCCTTCGCCATACTATTCTTATAGTATAGAAACTTTTTCGTTCTTTAGTATTATACCATATTTTTTAAATATCGCAAGACTCTACCTTAATTTCTTTTTGAAATTGTCTTTCTTTTCGACGAACTAAAACCCGCCCATTATTAAGTGAGACATTATCATCATCTATATTTTCTTCTTCTAATTCCATTGTAAATTCGTAAGGTTTCGGTACTCTAAAAGGTTCGAGTTCATCCCTAACATTTCCTCTTGTTACATTAAAAAATACTAAATTAGTTAATATTGATAGAAAAAGGATTTTGGATATTACTTTATCATTTAAAGCCTCTCTATCAATAAGTTCAATATTAATTTTTACTTTGCCATCAGCAAATGTTTTTGTATACATAAAACCACCCGTGCTTAATATCTTAACACATTTGGTAAAGTTTAACAACTTAAATCGAATGAATTATAACTTCGGCGAGTTCTTTGTGGCCTAAATAGTTGTAATAAAAACTATTTTCACTAGCAAAAAACTTTTTATTCAACATTAAATCAATAATGTTTATGAATGTTAAATCATATTTAAGGGCCATATTACTAACTTCCGAATTTAAAATAATGGCATTACTTTTACTTAAATATTTATTTTCATAAAAACCAATAACGACTATTTTGGCTTCACTTATCTTTTTAATTTCCTGAATTAAAGTTTGATAATACTCTAAAAATTCCTCTAGTTCTTCTTTGGTTAAATCATTAGTCATACTCATTTTTACAAGTTCTTCTTCACCTATATTAATGATTACTAAGTTAGCCTTATGAATATCTTGTTTAATGGTTAAATCAGTCTTTTTATCTATTACATTATTATTTAAATCATTAAGTAACTCTTCTATTTTATAGTTTTTCTTCACAAAACTCGTATTATAAGATTTTAAATTATTTTTACCTTCTAAATATTCTTTTAAATAATCATTATAACTAATCCCATCAATATTATAATAAGTTTCGCCACTAGAAGTGCCATCCCCAAGTGACACTATTCTTAACTTTTCTTCTTTATTAAAAAAATAAATAAAATACGCAAGTATTATACTAAGTAAAATAATAATTATTAACTTATAAAGTCTCCGCAATTAAATACCTCCAAATAAAAATGTAGATTTCTCTACATTATATTTCTTCAATTTCTATTTTAGCACCCACATTACTTAATTTATGAATGATATTTTCATATCCTCTTAAGATATAATCAATATCATAAATCATCGTGGTACCTTCGGCAATTAACCCGGCTAAGATAAGGGCTGCCCCTCCTCTTAAGTCAGTCGCATTTATTTCCGTTCCTTTTAAAATACTTTTACCTTTAATCTCGGCTTTTAAACCATCAAGTTTAATGTCGGCTCCCATCTTTTGTAAATATGGGTAGTGTCCTACTCTATTTTCCCAAATAGTTTCTTCCATATGACTTACACCTTCCGCTTGCGTAAGTAAAACACTCATTGGTTGACCTAAATCGGTTGGAAATCCGGGATATACTAAGGTCGTAATATCTACCGGTTTTAAATGCTCACATCTATTTAAAGTAATAGAATGACCATCTATTTTATATTCCACACCCATTTCTTTTAATTTATTAAGTAAAGCTTCGTTATGTTCGGGAATAATTCCTTCGACACAAAGGTTATCTCCAAGAAGGGCTCCCATTAAAATGTAAGTACCCGCTTCAATTCGGTCCGGAATAACTTCTATTTCCGCACCATGTAATTTTTCTACCCCATTAATCGTAATGGTATCCGTTCCCGCTCCTTTAATATCAGCGCCCATTTTATTTAAGAAATCCATGATATTAATAATTTCCACTTCTTTCGCCGCATTTTTAATAACAGTAGTACCTTTAGCTAAAGTCGCCGCAAACATAATGTTTATGGTGGCTCCAACTGAAGCAAAATCTAAAGTTATCTCGGCTCCTTTTAAATCTTCAGCATCTAAAATATATTTATGGCCTCTTTTCGTAACTTTAGCGCCCATTGCTTTAAATCCTTTTAAGTGTAAATCAATAGGTCTACTTCCTATATTGCATCCTCCTGGAAAATACATTTCGACATGTTTATATTTACCAAGTAATACTCCCATAAAATAATAAGAGGCTCTAAGTTTAACACTTAATTCTTGACTAATTAAAACATTTTTTAAATTAGTCGTGTCTATCTTTATCGTTTTACCATTTTGTTCGATATCACAATTAAGTAATCTTACAATATCAAATAAAGCATCTCTATCGGTAATATTCGGGACATTTTTAATGGTACTTACCCCATCGGCTAAAAGGGATGCGGGAATTAACGCTACGGCACTGTTTTTAGCCCCTCCAATAGAAATATTTCCTTTTAAAAGGTTTCCGCCATCAATAACAATTCTCTCCAAAAAAACACCTTCTTTTATTAACCTAGGCCCTTTACTATTATTTATGTTTTAATAGTAAATTTTGTGAGTAAATAAAAACAAATAATAGTAGTTTATATTTGTTTATATACCTAACCGAGTTATTCGGTTTTTCCTAAGATTATCATACTTTTTTTAAAGGCATTTGTCAATAAAATTAAGATAATTTTTAGATTAATAATGTATATTTAAGATATTCATAAAAACTTAATTCATAAGGACTTAAAATATCCTTAGTTAAAAAGTTCTTAATTATTAAGTATATAAGAATAACTTCTATTAAAAAGAGGATTATATTTATTATAATAAAAGTTCTTTTCGATATGTATTTGTGCATTATTATCACCTAAATACATATTGATATATTATTTCTTATTTTATGCAAATAAATGCATAATTCCTAATATAAATAGTAAAACTATACCAAAGATATTCCCATATATTCCCAAGACTTTACTACTATATTTACCGATTAATAAACCTAAATAAGTAATGAGTCCGGCACACATACTAAAGATAAATCCGGCCATTATAACATTATCCGTAATAGCGCTTAAACCAAGACCCGTGGAAAAACTATCTAAACTTACTGATATACTTACTAAAAACATATTTACAACACTTAAATCAAAAGTTTCTTTTTCTTTACTAAATAAACTTATTACCATCTCTATACCTATCAGTAAAAGTATTAAACCCAATAATATATTCACCTTTATATTTAAAAAATTAACTATTTTTTCTCCCAATATATTTCCAAATATCGGCATAAAGAAATGCATTATACCGACCATTAAACTAAATATTAATATTTTTCTTTTACTTATATTAAAAGAACCAATAGATAAACTAATTGAAAAAGTGTCCATAGATAAAGAAATCCCAATTAAAAATAAAGATATTATTATAGACACTTTAATCACCTAATTAAATATATTTATTTTATTTAAATTTATTAATTACTTCACTTACATAAAAACTATACTCAGCATTACTTAAATCATTTTGTTCATCTAACAAACATAAAGGAGGAAATAACACACACCACCAATTATGCCCCAAACCTTTACCTAAAGTAATAACTAAACTTTCATAGTTACCTTCATCATATTTATAGCCTTTATAATACTTCTCGGGAAAATAATTATCCCCATAACTTATCCCATAAGTAATATCATACTTCTCTAAAATACTATCCACATTACTTATGTTATTTTTTATTAAACTTCTTGCTTCATTTATATTTTTCGCTTTACTTACAACTTTAAATAACTCATCTTCTACTTCATCTTTTATTTTATTTTTTAATTCTTGATCTTCTAATTCATCACTATTGGCTATAATTCTAAATCTAATAGCCTCACTAGGTATTAAAACATTTTCTTTATTACTTATAAATAAACATACTACCACAATGACAAATAATATAACTATAACTTTTTTCATATATCCACCTAGTAACATAATGGGTATATTATTTGTTTTTTATTCATTGACAATTAAAATAATATGTTTGTGATTTTTCCTAAAACTTAACGGTACTTAACTCTATTTAACGCTACCACTTAATATTACTTTCTTTAATCTATCAGAACAATATAAATTTATATATTCTAATCTTTCTTTTTCACTTATAATATGACTATTATTTTTAAACATTGCTTTAAATTTATCATAATTACCACTAATACTATCATGACTTGCTATAATCATTTCTTTTTTAGTAACATTTGTTAAATCTAAATCAAAGCCATTTATTCTTGCAAGTAATTCAATGAATAATCTTTGACTTCTTCCGTTACCTTCCCTAAAAGGATGCAAAGCATTAATATCTGCAAATAATTCTACTAATTTATCTAATGTTGTTTCATTGTCATAATCCACATAATATTTTTCTTTTTTTAATTTATTAAATATTTCATTACTATATGATTCAATATTTTCAAATAAACAAAAAAATCTTGCTTGGCAATGTTACAATTTCTAATATTTCCAGCCCATCTATATATCTTGAAATAAGTATTTATGAATATCTTTTAAATATTTAAAATCAAAATTACCCTTTAGAGGATTTTCGTTTAATTCAAATGTTCTATAAAGAACAAGTTCTCTTTCAGCACAATACAAGTCTTTTTCATTTGTAATATTTAATTTATTAATTAAAACATCGGTTCCTTTATAACAATAATTAGCTGTTCATTCATAAGTATATTTATAATTTTTATCCATAAATCCTTCTATACTTTTCAATAACTTTTTTACGTTCTATTTCAGTTGTGGCTTTCCTAATTATACATTCATAAAGTTTTTGTTTTAATTCTTTAGTCAATGGCATTCCTTCTTGAGCCATTGCCCCATCAACTTTTCTTATTTTTTCTTGTATTTCTTCTTCAGTTAATTTTTTATTTTTATTAGTATTCATAATATCTCTCTTTCTTAAAGTTTTTAATATACTTATTTAACTTCTTAGACACATTTTAATTATATAATACGAACTAATGAATGTCAATATAATTCTTTGCTTTTTTATCATTAATTCAACAACTTTTTTCTTGACATTAAAAGCCAAGAATGATACAATATGTTTGTAATTACACAAGGCTGGTCTCATTCCATGTGGAGAGGGTGTCAGTCTCACTTTTTTTATTTTAAACATTGATTATATATAAAAAAGTGCTGTGGTTTCCAAATTACATAGGAAGTATAGCACTTTTTTGAATAAAATTTGACAAGATGCATAAAATATAATAGAATTTATTTATATGAGACCGACCTCATTCCGTTGGGAGAGGGTTGTCGGTCTCATTTTATTTTTTTCTTTCATATACTTTTAGTAATTTATTATTATCAAAAATTATTATCTTATCTATCCATTCTCGACCTTTGGTTTTATAAATCTTTTTTACTTGATTTAAAATATTTCTTCTATCCAAATTACAATTAGTTACGTCTAAAATAAAATTGGATGATTGGTTTTTTGTGCATTTCAAAATATTATCTATTGCTCTTTTTTGACTAGATACCTTTTTACCCAATTCCTTTAAATCCCAAATTTCCCCTTTATAGAGATAATCTCCACATTGGACACCTTTGACTTCATTTATATTAGGTAGGTACTCTAATTCTCCACCAAAAGTATTTAATAATAGTTTAGCAATTAAAACTTCATTATTAGTATGAATTATTCTATTTGTTTCATTAACAAAATATCTTTTTTTGTTTATTATAACAAACTTTGCATATTTTATTTTTCTTTTTTTAGAAACATTATTAAGCCATATTTCTGTTACATCTTCATAATCTAAATACTTATACTTTGTCGAAATATTCACAATTCGCTATTACATTCCTTTCTAATCACAATTTCTTCCCCTCTACTTATATTATTGTAAAAAAATCTCGAATTTCCTTTTTTTTCGTGAAACTTTTTTAAAAAATTAACAAAAAATTAAAATTTTGCTATTTTTTGATTGTTTTATCTTTACATAATCCGACAATGATGATACAATACAATTAGATGAGACCGACCTCACTCCGCTGGGAGAGGGTGCCGGTCTCATTTTTTTGTTTTTTACTTAAATTTTAATATAACACTTTTCTTTTAAAAATTTCTTTATTTCTTCTATATTTTTATCTTCATAATAATCTATTAATAACTTTTTAAATTTACCAGTTAATTTATCTGGTATTACTATTAAACCTTTACCCTTACTTATTAAATAGTGGTTACAAAATATTACCGCACATCTTTTATTACCATCTATAAATAATTGATTTTTCATTACAAATAATAATAACTCTATTCCTTTATCAACACTATCAATAGGTTTATTTATAATTTTATCTAATTCTTCTTTTACCTTGCTTTCTATTGGTATATTTGGAGAATATTCTGTTCCCGTAATTTTAACAGGAACACTTCTAATCATTCCAGCTGTATAGAAGAATCCCTCTAAAACTATTTTATTTATTTCCAAAAGTAATGATAAGTTATTATCACTTAAAATAACATTCTTATTTAATATAAATTCCCAAGCATGTTTTAAATTAACTATCTTCATTATATCTTCTGAAGTCATATTATTTACTTTACCACCATAAATAATATTTTCGGTATTAGAGTATGTTGTTGATATGCCCTCTAGAATAGCTTGTTTATAGATAGTATCCGCTAAATGTCTTTTAGCAAAATCAATATTTAACTTAACTATATCACTTAACTCTGTATCATTATAATTTAACTTATTAAGTTTTTTATTTATGTTTCTAATACTACTTTTTAATTCTTTAGCTAAAAAATTATTACACATAATTAAATTATACTTTTCTTCTGTATATTCCCCATAATATTTAGTTCTAGGTATCCCATCATCATTATAATGAACATATAAGTATTTATTATTTCTTATTTCTATATTACCATAAAACAAACTATCTAACTCATGCGTTAAAAACTCTTTAATTTGAATTAATCCTACTATTTCTCTATTCATATACACCATCCTTTATGTGAATATTTTTATATATATTTATTAATTTTCTTTCACATAAATTATATATTAATAATTACTAAAACACAAGATTTATTTAACGGTATGTGAACGCATGTGAACAGCTCTGAACAGAAGTGAACAGCTCTGAACAGAAGTGAACAGCTCTGAACAGAAGTGAACAGCTCTGAACAGAAGTGAACAGCTCTGAACA
>CANQBI010000054.1 GCA_947589435.1 uncultured Bacilli bacterium | reverse complement strand
TATTTGCTACTAATGTATTTAGATCATCAAAAAAGAATGATGATTTTTCTTTCATCACTCCTTAATGTTTAAGAACCACTTTTTGTATATTACGAGAATTTACTTTTTAATTCAACGAATTTTAAAAATATAACACCATTAAAAAAGAATGAAATATCTTTCACTCTTTGGATTAAATTTTATAAGTTCATCATTTGTAAAACAGCGAATACTAGTAAGACCATAACACCAGCCGCAGTTGAAATAAGCATACTCATCGTTTTACCTTCCATCTTATCTAATCTATTTTTATATTTTGTTTCTCTCGCTTTTTGTTGTAAGTTCGAAATAGTTCTTGAAAACATTAACATTTGCTCTTGTTTTCGATCTTGACTACCTAAACTTAAACGATATAATAAACGCATCATTCTCATGGAATCTCTAACGGGATATTTCTTCGCAAAATTCATATAAGGATCAATCGTATCAACCCCTGAATTTATTTCGTTAATCATTTCTTGAAGTCCATCTTTAAAGATATCTGGAGCATCTATTATTGATTTACCAATAGCTACCGGTACCGTATAGTGTTGAATTAAAATTTCAATACTCTTTAAGTAATGCGGTAACATACTATCAATATAGAACATATGCTTTTTATAAAATGATTTAATATTAATATAATCTAGTTTAAATATGACAAAACCTAAAACAAAAGAGATTAAAACATACATGGCATTAAGTTTTTGAATGAAGAAGAATAAAGATACCACGATTACAAGTAAACCATTTCTAATTCTTTTGGTAAATATAGCATCTGAATTAACATTATCCCCATATTTAGCTCGAACATAAAAGTCCCAATCTTCTTCTTTTAATTTTCTAAATAAACCAAAGTTATCGTTAATTAAATCTTTAATACTTACTTGACCATTATAAGTTAATACTAAAAATATTAAGGCCGCGATTAAAATTATTTCTATTTGCATTATTCAGCCCCCACATCTTCATTGTAATACTTCTCACCAGTTATTAAGAAGTAAACATTTATAATTATTATAATATGTAAGATTAACTGAACATACCAAATACTAATAAGTTCAATATAGTTATCTTCTCCAAGCATGAATTCCACTACTATTACTAAGAAGAATAGAACAGCGGCGAATGTTAAGAATCTCGTATGGAAATTCTTTCTATCCATTTGGTCTCTGTATACACCTTCAACTAAGGCATCGATATCTAAAGACATATTTTCTAAAGATTCTCCTGCATCCTTAGCACCCTCTTTAGTAATTTGTAAGAATAATTGATGCATATTCTTAACCATATAGAATGGGTATTTACTATTAAAATACTCAATTGATTCATCAATAGTACCATTAACATAAGATAAATCAATCATTTTCTTTATATCTCCTAAAACAGGTTCTTCAATAATTCCGGAATCTCTTACACCCTCTAAGCTTTTAACAAAACTTTGCGTTGTATTAAATTCCATAATAACGTTAGTGGTATAAGTTTGAATTTGTTCAAAGATAAATTCACTATAGATTCTTTGACATCTAAGGTAAGCTAGATACGGAATAAAAGCAATGGTGGCAAGAGCATAAACCACTGCCCATATAATACTATAAAAATAGAAATAACCAATTAAAGCTGCAAAACCACCAAGTAATACTACTTGCATAATATATTGTTTCGTTGTGTATTCTTGACCTAATTCTTTAGATTTCTCTCTTACCACTTTAAAAGAATATGGTGCATATTTATCATATATACCTTCTACTTTATCAAATACTTCTTTATAAGATTTACCATTTTTATTGTTTCTATACATCAAAACAAATATAGCTAAACCCAGTAAAATTAATAATTCTGGTAATGTTCTCAAATTATGCACCTCCCTTTTTATAATGTATCTATTTCTTCTGTTATCACACTTTGTTTTTCTTCATTTTCATTTTTTTCTTCATCTGTTTCAATAAACAAATTTTCTTTTAAGGTAACACCTTGGCTACCTAAATAATCTCTTAAGTATTTAGTAGGATTTTGAAAATGTAAGCTTCCATCTAAACCTTTTTTATAAATAATGTTGTAACCAGCATTATTATCTTCATCAACATAAAATTCACATACTTCCACAATCTCTCTTTGGAATCTTCCTAATTCCGCACTCATGTAACCTTTAACATGCACTGCTAGTTGGACATAACGGTGAATAGATTTTAAGAATTGATCAATATCTTGACTTGATTCGAGTAAAGAATAAAGCCGCATTGGTACATTTCTCGCACTATCAGAGTGGATAGTGGAAATAATGTTATGTCCTGATGAAATAGAGTTACGCACCGCCGTAACGGCTTCGGCACTACGAACCTCGGATAATAAAATCCATCGCGGGTTTTGCCGCATGCAAGCAACTAAAACATCAGAATAACTGGCAATATTATTTGTTTTAACCGCCACAATATCTCTATGAGGGAAAATCTTATCTAAGTGGAGTTCCAAAGTATCTTCGATTGTTATAATTTTTTCATTTTCTTTGGTATGACTGGCTAAGTATTTAACAAGTTCGGTTTTACCACTACCAGTTTCTCCACTAACAATAATATTGCAGTGTCCTTCTACACAAGTTAGAAGGAAATCTAACATATCTTCTGTTACATACTTTTCACTAATAAGTTTCTCTTTATTAAGTCTTATTTTAGCAGGTGTTTTTCTGATAACACAAGATATACCGTTAGTTGAAATTGAATCATGAATAAAGTTTAAACGTAATTCAGCGGATTCAGCATCAAGGAATGGATGGGCCATATTAAATGTTTTCCCCATGACATTCGCACATTGGAATGCTAATTTTTCCAAAAGAGCATTGTTTATTTCGGGTCTTTCAATTCGATAGACACCTTTATCCAGAGTTTTTAAATGAACTTGTCCTTGGTTTCCATAAGAAACGTCGGTTACATTATCATCATCTAAGAATTCTTTTAAAGGCCCAAAGTCTATCTGTGAAAAGATAGCATCATTCAAAAGCCTTCCCCTTCCTTTCTTTTTATTCTTTTAAATTAACCTTCATCACCTAAGATTACAGATTGATTAATAATATATGAATATAAATCTTGACTTGAAATTTGAGTTTGCCCAGGTTCTTGCGTATAAGAACCATTTCTTGGTACTGGTCTTATCGTTAAACCGGTAATTTGTTGGGCAACCATTAATAATTTAAAGTAATCATCTGGTACTGCGAATAATAGATGGGCTGAATCTCCAGCAGCTTGATCCCAGAAGACATCTCTATTTGATGAGTCTCGAACTACTAATACTTCAATACTTTCAATTAATTTACCAAAGAGGATTTTATTATCATTTTCTCTATCCCTAACAATTATATATAAATCGATATAATCTCCGGGCGCTATAGAGTTAGCATAAGTTGTATTCGCCGTAACTGGTAAATCAAAGGCTGTATAGCCATCAGGTATTCCTTGTAATACCGAACTAGGTAAATCTGTTTCTTCACAAACTTGACTAGTATGGAAGAAACCATTAGCAGGAATACTCGTACCCATACAAACATATTTATCTTGAAGTTGATTTATATCCGTAACAATATCATTATCATTTAACGTACTTCTCGTTATTTCTCGATACTCGATATTATCACTTTCAATTTTTCTGGTCGTATCAATTCTTTCTACTGCATAAGGTACTCTTACAGTCGTTATCGCTTGATTAACTCTATAATTGTAAAAATACCAAAGAATGATAACACCCGCTAGTACCGCTAGAATTGTTACCGTATTTTTATTAGAAATAAATCTTTTTAAAGTAGCAACTATATTTCCCATTTTTTATTCCTCCTAATTTGTTTGTTCTAAGATGGCTTCTACTCTACTTGCTAAGTCAAATGATGTTTCATCATAAGCTATAACATATTTTTCTGTTTTACTAGTTATTTCTACTCCAACCTTTGGAGGAGTTTCATAAATCCCTGCAAAAACTAAAGTATAATCAGTTGTAAGGGAAGCATTATCTGCAAATCTTCTCATAAAACTTTCAATAAATTTTTCTCTATTGATTTTTAATTCCCCATATTGTCTATAATAGGCATAATCTATGGCATCAATCATTGATGCTTCACTTATTTGATCTACGGTATAAGTGTTTTCCGTATTATTTGAGGTTACATTTTGAATTAAAAGCATGATTACAACAACAAATACACCTAGTACCATAATCCAATAACCCCAATATGCTTCTTTCATCTACTGTATCCTCCCTTTCTATTTCCAAGATGGTCCAACATGATAATCTATTTGAACACCAGTTTCTAAATTATATTCTTTACCAAAATGTGACGTATAATCAAGGGCAATCTTATCAGTTATACCCCAATCACTAGCATTAACACTAATCCAATTAGTAAAGTATTCTTTACTTTGAGTTGCTCTTAATTTCTTTTCTGGTCTATTTAAACCAACACCAGCAAATTTAATTTTCTTAGCACTATCTTCTTCACTTAATAAGTAATCAATAAATGTACTATAACAATAAACATTTTTATATACTCTATCAGTTTTAGAGTCTTCTAAATCATAACACTCTAAGGTATTACTCAAATAATTTTCATTTTCTGGTTTCTTATTCCAAGTTCTAATCTTCGAAATTAATTGACCATCCATCTTAACTTGCATTGCAAAGTCGCCATCTTCTTTAGGATTATCAAAGTCAATATCAAATACGGAATTTCCAGATTCTTCTATTTCTTTAGTTGTTACATAAGCTTTAAGTTCAAGAGCTGAATCAATATTATCATCCCAATTCCAGTTTTGACCCATTTCTCTATCAGTTGGATTAATATTTTCATTAGTTACTTGATGATAATCAACCATTAAATCTTTACCATTATATAAGCAATTCTTACATTCTACTGGACAATTACCATTTTTACAACATTTAGCTTCATAAACATCAGGTCCAACAGAATTTCCTTTATCATCATAATATACTAAATTTCCAGCTTCATCTTTACCAATGACACATTTATTAACCACTTCAGTTGGACATTTACCATTTGGACAACAATCAGCTTCATAAGTTGCTTTATCTACTTTAGATTTAAATTCACCTTTATCATTTGTATAGGTATATTTTCCACTTTCATCTATAATTGGAGCTTTACAACTAGCATCACAAACATTTACATCGTATTCACAAGAATAGATACCATCACCATGATAATAATTTCCAACGTTCTTTTCATATTGTAAGGCTGAATTCTCAGTTAAACATGCACTAGATTCTTTTAAAGCCGTAGGTAAAACACTCTTTTCATTACCCCAAATACGGCCTAATTTATTATCGTTATAATATTCACCTAAATCTTTAACCCATAGCATATAGCTTCTTGCCCCATTAGGAGCATCTAATGCTACTGGAAGTCCATATTCAAGTGGTGAACCATTACTAATATCAACACCTTGTTTAGCAGTTACAATTCCTGGTGTTGGATATATGGCATAGAATTGAGTTGGTGTAACATATTCTGCTTCCGCATCTAAACTTCCTGTTGAATATTTAACTTTAGATTGAATATAACTAAACCAACGACAGCCTCCTAAATCACAAGCCCATATATCATAAACATCGTAAGTTTCGCCTTCTTTATGTTCAGTTTTCCAATTGGCTTCAGAACCATCACATTTTTTAAAGTCATTGGAAACTTCTCCTGTACATAATTTATAATTAGTATCTTTTTCAACATTATATGGTTTTGTTAACATTAATTGATCAGTTAAAACATCATTCATATATGACTCTTGATACCAGAAATTCATTAATGGCGCAAATGCATAAGTCATTCTCCATCCTTGTTCAAATGGATAAGGATTGATTAAATCTCCCATACCTTGACCACTGAAAGAGTCTCCCATATAACCTGAAGCATTATTCCAATCAGTTACAACAGTATAAATTCCACTTGTTCCAACGGAAAGTTGTCCCATAGCGCCACTAGCAACAGTTACTGTACCACTACCATTTGGAATACCTTTAGAGGCTGGTCCATTATCATAAGATACTGTATAACTATATTTTGAACCAATTTCAGAAGAAACACTATCTAAGAAGTTTGAAATAGAACTATCCGTTATTTCATCAAAACTTAAATGACTACATTCTCCATAAGTTCCTTCAATTATAGTTTCTTCTCCTCCAGCAGGAGTAGTAGTACATTTACCTGGTGAACCCCATTCACATTTAGTTACATCATAAACTAAAACAACTTTCGGTTTAAATTTATGTGGGGTATATGTTGTCTCTTTTCCATTTATCGTAGTTGTAACTGGAGAACATTCTTCACTATCATAAGTTAAATAGTAACCAATACCACTACCATTTTTATTTCTTCGACCTGCTTCAACAGCGGCTTTCTTATTTAATAGATTTTTATAAGTTTCCCATGCCTCAACAGATTCTTTAGCTTTTTCAATTACTTTATTTCTAACACCATCATCAGTTATTTGGTCGGTATAACATCTCTTAGTACCATTTATTTTAGCATTTAAAACAAAATATGAACCACTATTAACAGATATTGTACCAGGCATTTCAAAACTATAATCTTCTTTACAATAAACATTAGTATAATTGGAAACATTAGGTTTACTTAAAGCTGAAACTTTATAAGAATTACCTGCTGTATCCTGAGCATATTCATTAGCTACACAGGTTTTAATATCTAAATTTTCATCAGTAGGAGCTTCACAAGTAGAAGCATCTACATTATAACCTTCCACAATATCAAATTTTTGTTTACCAATTTCACAAGTCTTACATTCTACAGTTGGAATACTTGTTGAACAGAATGTACATACACTATGATATTTATCTTCAAAAATCTTACAAGCTCTAGCATCTCCAGCATTACATTTTTCTTGAACATCTTTACAATTTGTAGAGCACATTGAAATAGTATCTTGAATTGTTACAGATCTTTCACTAGTATTTTCTGCAACAATATAAAATGCTTGGACTAAAGTATTCATTCCTGGAACTTGGGATACATCATAGGCTTGAACCCCAACTGATTCATCATAATATAAAACTTTTAATGTATAATTTACTTCTTCACAATAGAAGTCTTCATTAGCACTAAATTCCATTTTAAATTCTATAGTTCCATTACCATCTGTAATATAATCTTTAGTAGCTAAATTTATATTTCCTAAATCAGCAAGAGATACTTCTTTGCTATTTAGATAGAATTTAGAATTAATTCCATATTCAGCACATTTTGGACAATCAAAATTTAACCGAACTTTAGCACTTTCGGAATTAAAATTAGAAATTTTTAT
>CANQBI010000053.1 GCA_947589435.1 uncultured Bacilli bacterium | reverse complement strand
CGTCTCGTTAGCTCAGTCGGTAGAGCATTCGACTTTTAATCGAAGGGTCTGGAGTTCAAATCTCCAACGAGACACCAAGTTGTTATTTTACCCTGTATTTACGGGGTTTTATTTTATATAAATTTTGCTTACGTAGCATTTACGTAGAATTTTCACTTTTTATTTAATTAAATTTCTTGCTTTTTCATTAATTTATTTAAACCTCGTCTTTGAACGTTTTTTTATCATGGAATAATATTTTTTCAATGATACTTTAAATACATTTTTAAAAATTTATCTATTTAAACTTATGCCGAGAAAATTTCTTGATAATGGGCGATTCAAATATGCAATGCTAATGTCCAATTAGAGGCATTAATACTGGTTGGAGCAACGAAGTGAGAAGTATTTAAATCGGGGACCTGTTGTCAAGAAAGGAATTGAAATAATTTTAAAACATCTAAAAAAGAAGCCTTTATTTAAACTTTTTATTCTTTTTTTCTAAATGTTTTTTCAATATTAACTCACCCGTTTAAATAGCTTCTTCTAGTTTAATTATAGTCTAAAAAACCTCATATTTTACAAAATTTTGAAAAAATGTTGACATTTTTTGACTAGCCGACACCGTTCGACAAATTTCGCACAAAAAATGTGGTATAACAGTTTCCAAGGAGGCGTTTTGGTTATGATGTCAGAAGACATGAAAGCACTAAAAAAAGAATTCGACAGAATCAAAAGAATGGGGTTAGTCAAGTGTTTGAGAAATGGCCCAACAGGAGTAGGCTATACATTTGAAACCTTAATAAATAAAGAGGAGGATCAAGAAAGCAAGCCAGACTTTAAAAGTGTGGAAATAAAATGCAGAAACAATTTCGGCAATGAACCTTTAAAATTCCTAAATTTATCAGTTTTAATTAAAAAAAATCTTCTAAATCCTTTAAATAAAAGGATTTGAGAGCTTTTTAAACAAACAAAAAAGTGAGTACGCAAATGTATTTTTCTGCATAATATTAAAAAATACTCTTATTACCTGATTTTATGCATGAAAATTGTAATTTCTATCTTAATGATAATATAAAAGATTTAAAAATTCAATAGTACTCTTTATGTACTCAAAAAATAAAATTAAAATTTGACAAGAAAACCCTTATAAATAAAGGATAAAAGCACAATGTAAAGTTTCAAAACTGATAAATTCCCGAGAAATGGCCCAACAGGAGTAGGCTATACATTTGAAACCTTAATAAATAAAGAGGAGGATCAAGAAAGCAAGCCAGACTTTAAAAGTGTGGAAATAAAATGCAGAAACAATTTCGGCAATGAACCTTTAAAATTA
Source organism: uncultured Bacilli bacterium (assembly GCA_947589435.1). Taxonomy (GTDB): domain Bacteria; phylum Bacillota_I; class Bacilli_A; order RF39; family UBA660; genus SIG200. Next base: position 6,132 of record CANQBI010000053.1, on the reverse strand, counting down.
TTTCATTGTTCACCAATGAGAAATGGTGAGTTTGCCACTAGGTTCGTTTTTGAAAATTATGGTTATTATCCCAAGGGAGATACTACAAAAGACAAAATTTACTATAATAAGTTGTTTTGTGAATTTTCTGTTCCACACGGTGGGTGCGAATATCGTTTGAAAGTTGACCGTGATAAACGACATATCGTTATGTTTACATATGAAGAAGGAGAATATAAAGAGGAAGTTTGCTATTGGGATTTTGAAGTGCTTGAAAAAAGACTAAATGAAAAACTATCTAATCTTGCTATAGTATATGCTTATCCATATACTATTGAAAAAGAAAGATACTTTAAGTTTGTGAGAATTGAATTTTATAAATTAAAAAGTTTCGAAAAGTTTTTAGAACTTTTTGAAGATGATAAAATGTTTATTCAAATGTATATAAAAGATGGTTTGACGAACATTGGGACACCATGTTTGAGTGCGTGTGATGTCAGCTTTAGATTAAGGTCCGAATACATCAATCGTTTATTTGAAAGGGTAAAATAAAAAAACCATTTCTGGTTTTAATATTAAAATGGTCGAGAAGACAGGATTCGAACCTGCGACCTCATGGTCCCAAACCACGCGCACTACCAAGCTGTGCTACTTCTCGAAAGTGGTGCACCCAAAGGGAGTCGAACCCCTAACCTTTAGATCCGTAGTCTAACGCTCTATCCAATTGAGCTATGGGTGCGAATTCCCGATTGCATTAACATTATATTACATGAGGTCGAAAAAATCAACTGAATTTGCGGAAAAATGCCAAAATATTTATTAAAATTCTCTTAAATAATGGAAAATGAGCGAAAATTTTGGCAACATTTGTCGAACCTATTTAAAAAAATTTTTAATGTGTTAAAATTTAAAGTAGGTGATAAAATATGATGAGAATAGATTACATACTTAATGAAATGTTAAAGAAGTTAGAATACGCGAGTTTGTCTCTTGAAACAAACAACCTCAAAGACCTTGACAATAAAAGCCAAAATCGTTTATAATTTCTATTGTTAGAAGGTGGTTAAATGTATACTGACCGAATTTATTTGACACCGCAAGAAATTTTAGAAAAGGAATTCAAAATTGATGCTAGAGGATACCGGCCTCAAGAAGTAGACAAGTTTCTTGATATGGTCATTCGTGATTATACTGAATACAATTCTATCATAAAAAAATTAGAGAAAGATATTAAAGACTTAATGGCTGATAATAGTAAATTAAAACATGAAATTCGCAGTTTAGATGAACAACTAGAAATTTCCAAAGCGGAAGAAAACACCAACAAAATGCCAACTAATGTTGATTTGCTAAAAAGAATTAGCCAACTTGAAAAGGTCGTATTTGGAAAAGAAGAATAATATTTAGACAAATGCTGCATTAAATTGTAATGTAGAGGAAAGTCCATGCTCACACAGCCTGTGATGGTTGTAGTGTTCGCGTTTAGGGAATAAATAACCTAAAGTAGTTTTTAACTAACGGCGACGAAAGTGTCTTTAAAGATGCCAGTAGTCATAAAGTGCCACAGAAACGTAGTTGTTTGGTAACAAACAAATGAAACGAGGTAAACCCCACGAGTGAGAAACCCAAATTATGGTAGGGGAACTGCGATAATGAAATTAAGAACATTTAGCAGATACGAAAGTATAGATAAATATTTGTCGCTCATTTGAGTACAGAACATGGCTTATTAATATTATTTTTAATTTTAAGGAGTGAAAAACTTTGGAAGAAATTGCAGAACTTTTAAGGGGAACTAGAGAAGATTCTGGTATTGAACTTAGTGAAGTAAGTAAAGATTTAGATATTAGTGAGATTGCCTTAAACAACATTGAAGATGGTAAAATTGGTTCATTTAAAGATATCTTTGTTTTAAAAGATTATCTTTCCAATTATGCTAAATATTTAGGGCTTGATTCCGAAAAAATATTAGATGAATTTAATGAATATTTATTTGAATATACTTCAAGAATTCCAGTCAAAGAAATCGAAAAGACAATCGAACTTAATGTCAAAGAAACTAACGAAAAATTATCTTCACCATACACCAAAAGTTCACCAAAAGGTAAAAAGGGAGTTTATTTATATTTAGTATTATATGTATTGATTTTTATTCTAGTTATATTAGCAATATTTTGGTCTGTTAATCAAGTAACAGTAGATAAAAAAAGTGCTTATGTAGTTAGTTATAGAAAGTAGTGATAAAATGAATTTACCTAATAAGATTACAATATGTCGAATTTTTCTAGCCATTGTAATGTTAGTATTATTACTTGTACCTTGGTATAATTTAGGAGTTGAATTTCCTAAATATGTTGTTAACGGCGAAATACTTAGTTTAAAATACATTATTGCGGCAATATTATTTGTCATTGCTTCAGTTACTGATTTTATTGATGGCTATTTAGCTAGAAAGAATAACATGGTAACAGACTTTGGTAAAGTTACAGATGCCATTGCTGATAAAATTTTAGTTAATGGTCTTTTGATAATTTTAGCCTATGACCATTTAATTCCCGTTATTATTCCCGTTATAATTATTACACGGGATATAATTGTCGATTCATGTAAAATGGTAAGTGGTAGCAATGGTAAAGTAGTAGCGGCTAGTTTCCTTGGTAAAGCCAAAACAATGTGTATGATGATTGGTCTTACTTTAGTTATGTTAAATAATATTCCTTTCACATTCTTAAATATTCCGGTTGATAATTTCTTAGTTATGTTAGCGACTATTTTATCAATCGTTAGTGGTTGTGAATATTATTATAATACAAGTTATTTGTTTTTTAAAAAAATGTAAAGTCGAAAAAAAAGAAGCCATTCGACTTTTTTTGTGTTAAAATATAGATAGCGGTGAGTTGTAGTATGAGAAGTAAAAGAAAAAGAAAAAATTTAATTATACTAGGAGGTATAGTTTTATCTTTAGTATTATTGGCAGTAATAATTGCTAATGTTTTTATGACCTCATTATCTATTGATATAAATGGAAAAAAAACTCTTACTTTAGAAGTCGGCTCTAAATATGAAGAAATGGGAGCCAAAGCCTATATTGGCAATTTGTTTTCGAAAAAAGAGTTAGATGTCCAAGTAAAAGGAGATGTAGATACTTCAAAAATTGGTACTTACACCATAACTTATGAAACTAATAGCAATCAAAAGAAAAAAGAAAGCAAGAGAATTGTTAAAGTTGTCGATACCGAAAAACCCGAAATAACTTTAAATTCCGAAGTAAAAACTTGCAAAGCTAATAAAACTTTCGATGTTGATGCTACCGTAACTGATAATTATGATGGAGACCTTAAAGATAAATTAGAATATAAATTAGATGATGATAAAGTAACTTTATTTGTTAAAGACAGTTCTGGTAATGAAGCTACTTTAGAGGGAAAAGTGACCTTTATCGATGATGAAAAACCCGTTTTAAAACTTAATGGTTCAACGACAACCTATGTTAAAGTGGGAACAACTTATGTCGATGAAGGAGCTACTGCGACAGACTCTTGTGATGGCGATTTAACAAAAAAAATCGATGTGTCTTCTCAAGTTGACACTCAAACTCTAGGAGATTACCAAGTAACATACAAAGTAACTGATTCTATAGGTCAAACCGAAACTTTAACTAGAAAAGTCGTTGTTACAGATCAAGATAGTTTAGTTAATGGTCACGTTAGCGATGGTATCATTTATTTAACATTCGATGATGGTCCCGGACAATATACTGATGAAATTTTAGATATTTTAGATAAATACAATGTTAAGGCTACTTTCTTTGTTACATCTCAATTTCCTAAATATGTCGGAATGATTAAAGAAGAAGCTGCCCGCGGACATGTGGTGGGAATTCATACTTATTCTCACAAATGGTCAATATATGATAGTGTTGATGCTTATTTAAATGACTTTAATAAAATGGAACAAATAGTCTTTGAACAAACTGGTACTCATCCAAAATATTTCCGTTTTCCTGGGGGAACTTCTAATACGGTTAGTAAGAAACATAGTGTGGGTATCATGAGTAAATTATCTAGTTTAATGACCGAAAAAGGCTACACATATTATGACTGGGATGTTGATAGTTGTGATACTTGTACACCTCAAGAAGTAAGTGATATCATTTCCAGTATTAAAAAATATGTCAAAGGAAATCAATCTTACATAATTTTAATGCACGATATTAAAAAGAATACCATGACTGCTTTACCAACTGTAATTGAATATTTACAAGGTAAAGGTTATAAATTTAGTAGTTTAAATGAAAATGCGCCATTAAAGCAATTTAAGGCCGCTAACTAAAACCCATACCATTTTTAGGATGTTTCATAAGATACATTAGAAAGGAAATATTTTATGGAACAAAATAAATTTGAGTTTAATAATGAAACCAATTTTGATAAGATGAATATGGGTACTTCAATGAATTCTTGCTCTTGTATGGATAATATGCCAACCCAAACAATGATGTGTCCTCCAGTTGAAGAATGTCCTCAAGAAAGAGTATGTCATCGTTATATTTGCTACGAAGTTCCTCATATTATGCCATGTAACACCAGAGTAATTAACCATCATATTTATAGACATACCTACACCCCATGCTTTACAACTTGTGAAGAAAACGTTGTATCTAATGTCTATGATCAAAGATGTTGTTTTTAAATCTCTTTTTAGAGATTTTTTTCTTGGCTATTTATCTTAAATACGTTATAATATTCCTAAATTTATCAGTTTTAATTAAAAAAAATCTTCTAAATCCTTTAAATAAAAGGATTTGAGAGCTTTTTAAACAAACAAAAAAGTGAGTACGCAAATGTATTTTTCTGCATAATATTAAAAAATACTCTTATTACCTGATTTTATGCATGAAAATTGTAATTTCTATCTTAATGATAATATAAAAGATTTAAAAATTCAATAGTACTCTTTATGTACTCAAAAAATAAAATTAAAATTTGACAAGAAAACCCTTATAAATAAAGGATAAAAGCACAATGTAAAGTTTCAAAACTGATAAATTCCCGTACACCCCATGCTTTACAACTTGTGAAGAAAACGTTGTATCTAATGTCTATGATCAAAGATGTTGTTTTTAAATCTCTTTTTAGAGATTTTTTTCTTGGCTATTTATCTTAAATACGTTATAATATTATTAGAAGTTAAGGTGATGTTATGAATATGCTTAAAGATAAAAAAATAATTGCATTGTCAGCTATTCTTTTAGTGTTTACCATTTGTTATTTTGTAATAGCTAATAAAATTTCTTATGCTTTTGAAACCGACTATGATTTAAAAGCCACTTATGAAAATGTAATTGCCACTATTAAAAAGAGTGCAACTAGTTATGGAACCGATAAGTCTGAGTTATTTAATGAAAACAATACCATTTATGTCAAGGTTCAAGAACTAATTGATGCCAACTATCTAGTACCTAATGAAGATGGTAATATAACTAATCCTTTAAATAAAAATGATACCTTAAATTCTAAAATGGTAAAGATAAAAAAAGAAGAAGATAAAATTTTAGTTGAGGTTGATAGTTAATATTTGGTAAAATTTGTGTAAAATTTTCCAGAAACATTGTATTAATCAAAAAATATTTAGTAATATATTATTGTAAGGAGTAGTGGTAAAAATGTTATACCCATCAATAGATAAATTATTAAATATAGTTGATTCTAAATATATGTTAGTGCATGTAGCATCTAAAAGAAGTAAACAAATGCTAGAAACTTCGCATTATCAATTAAGAATAAGTGAATATCAAAGCAAGAAAGATATCGGTAGAGCATTAGAAGAATTAGAGCAAGGCTTAATTAAAGTTGTCAAAAAAGATAAATAAAAATTATGAAAAACACTTGATTATCTGAAATATATATGTTAAGATAATCATGTTCTTTGGGGGATTAGCTCAGCTGGCTAGAGCACCTGCCCTGCACGCAGGGGGTCGCGGGTTCGAATCCCACATCCTCCACCATTAGATATTTAAGTCCGTATTTACGGGCTTTTTCAATGAGGAGATTTTATAATGGAATATCAAGAATTCGCTAAATATTATGATATATTTTATCAAAATAAAAATTATCAAAAAGAAGTAGAGTTTTTATTAAACTTTTTAAATGG
>CANQBI010000052.1 GCA_947589435.1 uncultured Bacilli bacterium | reverse complement strand
CTTGAGAATATGAATTAATCTATAATTTCTTCGAAACGATATTTTTGAGTAACGTTTGGATACTTTTCATGATCTACTTCTGATAAAAACATTTCTAATGGTCTTGCATAAATACCATCTTTATGGTTTGTTTTACCATTGTTATCCATACAACGATAAACAACTAATTTTTCTCCATTTTCACTATGTTCTGCCACTGTAATTACAAATGATCTTGCTCCTTTGAAATGTCTCCACATTGTAAAAGGTCTTACTACTCTTTCTCTCATATATTTTCCTCCTATAAAAAATTAGTTAATTTAATTATATAATATGTTTTATTTTATGTATATAAATTTTCAAAATTATTTATATTTTACAACGCTACAATTTAGCAAAGTACTTGGGCTCTGTCATAAGTTCTAACCCAGAAGGAGTTAATTAAGTACACTTTATAATAATTTTATTTAAATAACTACTCTGGAAATCTATTTAATCCTAATGCATAATTCTATGCATGCTTTTCAATTTATTATTTATAATCATATGCTGATCCTCCTAAAATTATTTAACAGAGGTTTAAGTAACCTGACCTTTATTACTTATCTGTTAAGAACTGCTATTATTATATCAGATTTTACCATAAAAGACATTTTTTGGGTTTATACATATAACTCTAAAATCTTTTTTAGAAAATTCCATACCCCTGTTTTTTCAGTTAAGCCTTCATAGTCATTAGAAATTCTTTCTAATAATTCTTCTTTAGAAAAATATTTTATATCAGATACTTCTTCTTTTTGTATTTTTATATTTGAAATATCAATATTTTTAATAATTAAATAACATTCATTATAGTGTTTATTTACAATATCTCCCTGTTGATTTATTGAAGTAGAACCTAGTAGATATTTAATATCATTATCTCCTATATTTATTCCCAATTCCTCTTTTACTTCTCTTATTAATGCTTGTCTGCCAAATTCTCCTGCCATTACATGTCCTCCGACAGTTACATCCCACATATTAGGCCATAATTTTTTATTTGCACTTCTTTTTTGCAATAATACATTTTTATCATTATCTATAATAAAAGCATAAACTGCTCTATGCCATAATCCTTTTTTATGACATTCTTCCCTTGTAGCAATCTCTCCTGTAAATTCACCTTGTTCATTTAAAACATCAAAATTTTCTTCCATATTATCCTCCCATAAAATATATTTATATAAATTATATCATACTTTTTTAATTTATGTCTTAAAAAATTTTAAATTATATTATTAAATAAATACAATGCCACTTGATTTTGTTCTTCTTTTGTCATCTCCATAATTTTAGCCATTGCAAACATTATCAAATGATATTTAGCAAAATTTATTAAAGTAGTCCTATATTCTTCATCAATTTCTTTTAACATATTATCAAATCTTATATAAATTTCAGGCTTATCATATTTTAAGTTAGTATAATTACTATTATTTATACATTCAGTATTGTAAAATACTGTAAGATGCAAATAAATAAGCCGACTAAATCGACTTATATAAAGTGATACAATAATTACACTCAAAAATTTGATTAATCAACTGCTGAAATTAGTATAGTATAAAATAAAAACTGAAAAAAATTATTTATATAATTTTATAATTCAGCCATAAATTCTTTATGATCATATTTAGGAATTATATATTCTGGAGTTCCAAAATCAATAATGTTACCTTTTTCTATAACTAACAGAGAAAATTCATTATTACCAAATGATGTCACTTGAGATTTTTGCATTCTTTCTGCATTTTGCATCATTAAATTTTCAAAATTGTTACCCTCTTTTCTAAACTCATTATAATTACTAGTAGCAATAAATACCTCTTTATTTTCACCTTTCTCATCACTTCTTGATAAGGAAATTTGTTTATCATATAGCTACAATATATTCCTAATTTTGTAATATAATCAATATATTCTCCGAACATCATCCATATTTGAAAACTCTGTTAAATTATTTTTTCCTTGATTATTTTCCTGCATATAGATTTTTCCATTTTCATCTAAAAAAAGTCTATTCTTGAAATTCCAATTTTATCTTTTATTGAATCATATATTCCTATTGGAACTGTTATGCTATTATTTGGATCTGTATTCATACTTTCCATATAATTTTGAATTGTCAAAATATTTTCAGGTTTAGCTGATATATTTTTCCAATCTAATTCTTTGAATTGGTTTCTAATAGGTACTAGAACCATTATTTTTCCTCCTATACATAAAAAACTTTTTTAAAGAAATTAATAATTCTTTCATAGAATTTTTCTTTTTTTTCTTTCAATAGGTAGATTACTATATAGCATAAAAATTTTTTTATCAATATAGTAGTATTTAAGTTTTCATATTATAACAATTTCCTTATTAAACAGAGAAAACTCAACAATTAAATTATATTCCTCTATATAATAGTATGTCAAATTAAAGGATGAGATTTCATTTAATTTTTTATCAAGTATGTCTGTTTTAAAGTTAAATGTTGAATGTCTTAAAGCATCTCTTACCGATGCTTTTTGGTCAACAGATAGTGTTACATAAACTTCTCCATTTGATAAAATTTCTATTTTTTATCTATAATCTAAATTTGAATCTCCTTTCTCACTATATAATTCTATTGCATAACTTGGATTACATCCTTCTAATAAATAACCTTTTATAGCATATTTTTGATATTTATTAAATACTTTTTTTAATATTTCTGATTCTTGTGGATTATCTGCTAAATGTATAATATTATCTAAAAAATAATTTTCAACTTTTTTCGAAAATTCTTTTCTTAATAACTCTTTTATATTTCTAGCTTGAACACATTGCAAATTATCCTTTCTATCATATTTATAGTTTGCATCTTCAATAACTAAAGTAAAAGCCACAATTGTTGTATTATCATCTTTAAGCAATCTATCTATTTTCTCGTTAATATAACCATCACTCATAACATCTTCATCATGTTGATAACATTCAATAATAAAATCGGCATAGTAGTTTTTAAGATTATAAATTACTATTTGTTCTATCTTACTTTTTTTAGATAATTCTAATAAAATTTCTCTATAATACTTTTTACAAGAACTCCAAAGTATTCCATTAGCTTTAAATTTTTTATCATCTTCCATTATTATTTTTACTTATTCATTACTTAACGTATTATAAGAATCCTCCTTTTTTATTCATTTATAAAAGATTATATCACATATAAATGAAACCATCAATATTATGTTGACTTGTTTAATGATTTATTATATAATACTACTGTAAACAAAATACATTTTATTAAAGGGGGACATTTTCAATGAAAAAAATGGTCAGAATTCTAAACATACGGAGACACAAGAAAGTAAGCTTTTTAGATGTGTGCGAAAACTTTGGAAACCGTTTACAACTTCTTTGTTCTAATACATTGCTAGTTGACATATCATTCTCAGTTGGTGATATTATCTCTTTTGAAGGATTAGAAACAGTTAACAATCGTGGAAAGCCAATTATTGAAATTAAAGAAATCTACTGGCATAATTCTGCTATAATATGGAATTCTCCTAAGGGAATTCGTAATCCTTTAAAATCTTCTTTAGAAGAAATACGCTACAATGCTAGAAATGCTGGTAAACAATTACAACTTTTTCAAGGTAAAATTCAGGTATTGAATTCAATAAAAGAACTTTTGATTTCTAACAATTATTTAGAAGTTAATTGTATGACTATTGAAGAACAACGCACTAGTGCGAAAAGACAGCCTCTGCAGGTTACTACAATCCATGATAATTCTCCATTGTATTTAAGAATAACAATGGAAAATCAATTGAAACAATATTGTGCTGTTTTGTTACAATCAGTTTTTTCAATTGACCATGTATTCTATGATAAAGCTATTACAGCTAATGTCGATCGAGAAGTTTGCATTTTAGAATTAGTATCTATTGAACACTCTTTAGATGAACTTATTTATTTAATAATTCAAATAGAACATATTCTTCGCAATATCTTTTCAGAATTACATTTGGTGGATTTTGGCTACTCAATACCTGATGATATTGAAATTATAGAATATGAAGATTTAGCTGATAATAATATTAATTATTCTGCTTTTCAAAATACTCTATTAAAACATGTTCCTGTTACTTCTCCTTTTGTAAGGAAATCATATGATGGACTTAGAACTGAATTTCAGTGGATTGTCCGAGGCAAAATGTTAGCTCATGGATACGAAGATGAATTTGAATACGACAATTTATTGAATACTGTCAATAATCAAAAACTAAAGCTAGGGTTAGAGAATTGTAATCAGATGAATTATATGAAATATGCTATTCCAAGAACTACAAGTTTAGGACTTGGCTTTGACCAACTTTTGTATCGTTTTTGGAATCTAGAACATATTATTAATATTTCTAATCCTATTGGTATTTATTTTGATTAATGATATACTCCAATTTCTATACATTTGATTTTTTGTATAGAATTAAAGCAAGAGTAGTTTTATACTACTCTTGTATTTTTATTTTTCCATTTTTAATTAAATAAACATTTCCGATAAAAATCTATATTATTATTTTCAACAATAATATATGCATCATCTTCTAATGCATATATATTTGTGACTTTAGAAAACTTTTTCAAATCATCTAAAATCTCTATTTTATTACAATTAAAATGTGGTTCTATACTAAAGTCTACTAATCCCATTCCTGTATACATCTTACTTTCTTCAAAATCTTCATCTTTAGTGCAAATGGCATTTTTACACATATTAATACTACCAGCACTTAGTCCAATGATTGTTTTATTTCTAATCAATGATGTTATATTATTTCGATTAATAAAATCTATTTGTTTATATGGATTTCCACCATATAAAAAAAACAATTCATTTTCATTTATTATACTTTTTATTTCTTTTGTATTATAAGAATCATCCAAAACAATACTTCTTTCAAAATAAATACCAATATTTTCAAACTTTTTTGATTTAGATAATTCTTTGCACTTTTCATTATTTTCAGGATAAGTAGGTATATAAACAATTGTATTAAACTTTTTTAAATCCTTACTAAATTTTTTTGTGATATCTGGAAAAAAATTGTAATCATTTTTCTCATCCATTCCACTTAATAAATAATATTTCATTTCATCCTCTCTTTCATGTTTATTTTATCATTTAATAAATAAAATATCAACTTTAATCACAAAATGGTAGGAAATTTCCTACCATTTTGCTTATGATTAAATTAATCCTCTGATATCATTATGCTCTTGCCAATACATGCAAGTAAGCTTTTTACAGTAATCCATTCTTCGTTGATCAATTTTTTCTCTTCCATACGAATCAAGAAAAATGTTTTCACATTCTTTAACCAGCTCAAGATTATCTAAAATTCCACTGTATAAAGCTACTGTCCACATTGAAAAGTAAATATCATAATGTCTGTCTCCAAAACATGTATCATCCAAATCAACAACAGCTACTAAATTATCATCTTTGACGAATACATTTCTTGGATTAAAATCACCATGAATCATAACCTCATCTTCAAGATAATCTTTTTGATATTTCTTCAAATACTCTTTCATAGCACCATAATCAAAATCATTTTGATACTGTGCTAAAAATCTCAATCCATTCTCATGCGATAGTGCTTCAGGTAAAATCGAGCTAGTTTTTGATGAAATAAAATGCTTCTCCAACTCTGTCATAGAAGCGATATTCCATTGAATATCATGGAAATGTCTTAAAGCTCTCCCCATGAAACTTGATAGACTCCTAAAATCATCAAAAACATTTAATGCCATTGGGGATTCAATTGCTTCTGTTACCAAGTAGTCTTTGTTTGTCGAAATATACTCAGTAACACTAGGAAACAAGCTATATTTTGACATTAAATTCAGCATCACATAGCTTCTCTCAAGTTGATGTGGAGTATCGCAAATCTTAACGCAAAGATTTTTCTCATCAGGCTTTGAACTGATAGCTAAAAAAGTAGTGATACCAGAATAACCCGAAAAGTCATAAATTACCTTATCTGAAATTATACTTCTAAGATAATCTAGATCTTCTTTAGCGCAACCACGCCGTTCCATTACCCCAAATGCTTGCTCAACGTTAACTCTAGCATCTGTTGGCATTGCAACATCTTCAATTAACTTTTTTCCCATAGATATACCTCCTAAGATAAAATAATTATTTTACTATAGTTGTATATTTGTTTAAATATTTTAAACAAATATATTTAATATAATATCATGCCTGATGAGTTATGTCAACTTTTCAAGAAAATTTTGTTATCAAACTTCTAATAATTTACAATCAATTTTAATTTTCTATGAGGCTCAATATAAATTTAGGATTATTTTTTCAAAAGAAAAAATCAACCAGTTTAATTCTGATTGATTTTTTGTATCTATCTGTTTCATATAAAAGTTCGAATAGACTCATTATTGGAGCGTTTAAGGAGGTTATTTGCGAAAATTTTTCCTCCCGCTTTTTGCTCAAAAAAATATTTCGATTAATCAACTGTATAATAACTATACTATATTTTTTATAATTTGTATAGTTTTTTATTATATATTTATACTCTTTAGTTTTAATTTTGCAAATAATTAAAATATTATTAATCATAATAACTATATAATTCTCTTTACTGCAAATTTTAATTTCTTTTTTGATTATAGTAATCATCACACACCATCCTTTCGTTCAAAATAAAAGGCATCAAAAAAATCAACCTTTTACAGTTGATTTATCAATATATCGCCATGATGCGACGATTTTACATATTGGAGCAGACGTCGTAGTTATCTACAACTTTTTTCTCTCTTGGACGATTGATACAATAATCAATCAAGTTATATATAGCTTAACAGATTATTAAGAAAATTTCAAGATATTTACTATAAAAGTTTTCACGAATATTTGTTTTCTTTCTATTGCTTTATTTTAAAATTTATGTTATACTAACTGACATAGGAAATGGATGATAAGCAGATGTGGTTTTGCCACCAATTATACGAATTATCGTAGGAGAGGTGGTGATGTTTATGGTTAAAGTGATACTATTTTTTATAATATCATTTATGTTATCTTTAACATTAAACGTTGCCTTGACAGCAGTTCTTTATAAGAACTGGGTTGATAAGCAACTACATAAATAGAAAAAAGCTCACATCTGTAACTTTGACGAGTTGATGTGAGTTTTCACAATATATTCGGCAAAACCACGTTTGTGGAATTGTCATTTCCTATATTTATTATACACAGATTATTTTAAAAAGTCAAATCGATTTTGTAATTAAATTAAATTTCAAATAATATTAAATTATTCTGCAAATTTTAGTATAATGTGATATTTACTAATTAATACTATTAAATAAATATAATGCCACTTTATTTTGTTCTGCCCACTCCATTTCCATAAGTTTAGCCATTGCAAACATCACAAGTTTATATTTTCCAAAATTAATAAGTGTAGTTCTATATTCTTCATCTATTTTTTTTAACATATTATCAAATTTTTCATAATTCTCTTTAGTATTATATATAAGACCTGTCCATTTACTTTTGCTCATACATATTGCAAGTCTTAATTTATCTTTTATATTCATATCATTTATCATATCTATTAAATATCTTACTTTATCTGTTTCCATATTCAA
>CANQBI010000051.1 GCA_947589435.1 uncultured Bacilli bacterium | reverse complement strand
AATGCATGCTAGATTTAATAGTAAAATACTTGAATTACCTGATAATGCTTCTTTATCAACAAAATATTTAAAATGGTCTTTAGAAAAGCAACGCTTAATGTTATGGTATTTAAAACAACGGTCCGCATTTACTTTTTATGAAAAAGTATTTGAAATTTCGGATAATCCTACTTTATCTTTATGTCAACTTTTGTTAAAAGAAAAAGATTGCCTTTTTTCTTGGAATAGTAATTTTAGCGGAGACTATAGAATTAAAATGTACCTTATTTCTAAAGCCGCTCGACATGGTTATGGTTATTATGAAGCTTGTCGTGGCGAACTAGCTCGAAATATTAGAAATAATAATTTGGATTTTATATCATATGTTTATAATCCGGTAATGGAACAAGAAAGCCACGGCTATTATGTTGATTCTCATAAACCTTTACCAGTGGAAATATATCAGTTTGATGATTATTTTGGCTTTTATCCTAGTATGGATAACAAAACTTTATTTTTTATTGAAGGTCAACCAGAACTTGCTTTCTCTTTAGTTGATGCTGATGTTAACTTTCTTTTTTGTGATGTGTACGATAAAGGAGATGTTGAAGAGAAATATTTTTATGAACAACTTGCTAATTATTTGGATAGTTATAATAACGCTAAAGAAAATGCTAAAAAAAAGAGAGATTATTATGTTCGATACGATACATATGATGATATAAATAAAGAATTTGCTTTACTTGAACTTAAAAAATGGGGTACCAGAAGATAAATTAATTTGTTTGGAAAGTTTTAAATAACTTTCTTTTTCATTGTTAATAAAAATAGGATATTTTATTTATTGTTTTATTATATAAGGATATGTTAAAATAAAATTAGAAATAAAGAGGTTCATATGTTAGAGGTAAAACTATATGATTTAGGATATTGCAAGGAAAGGGAATATACCAGAGTAGTTTGTGTATGTAAGTATAAGGATAAATATGTATTTTCTTATAATAAAAAAAGATGCGGTTGGGAAATTCCGGGAGGTCATATTGAAGAAGGAGAGACTTGGCGTGAAACTGCCAAAAGAGAAATGTACGAAGAGACGGGAGCCACTAAAATTAAAGTGACGCCAGTTTGTGTTTATAAAATAAGTACGTTTGGAATACTTTGCTTTTGTGAAATACTCGAAATGGAAGAATTACCTAAAGAATATGAAATGGAAAGAATAATGTTATCAGACAAATTACCTTTAAATTTAACATATCCTGATACTTATAAATTATATTTTGAAACAGTTAAAGAAAAAATGGATTTAGGATAGGTGAGTTTATGAAAGAAGACACTAAAATTGTAAATGAAATATCTAATAAATTTTATGAAATGCGGGTTAATTATGGTATTGGCTATGTTCTTCGAAATAGTAAGGAAATAGTAAGTCGTAATTGTGGTTATAACTTAAATAATAAAGAATATTTAGAATGTTATGAAGTAGCTTTTAATAAATTTAAGAAAAAATATGAGCCAAGATATCTAAGAGAACTTGAAGATAAAATATTTCAAACTTTAGTGGGTTATAAAGGATCATATGGCCTAGATTATGTTTTAAATAATTTAGATACTTTAGAAGAAAAAATCTTAAAATATGAAGTCGATAGCCTGGAAGTTAGAAATGTTTATTTGGCGGCTGTTTTAAAATTTAAAAACAAATATAAAGAGGAAATTTATGGTAATGATGATGAAAAAAATGAGAAAAAAGAGAAAAGAACAATCTGGGGTTTATCGCCTTTTAAAGCTTTTTTAGCCGTCATCGGAGGTATAATTGATGGGGCCACGAGAAGAAAATAAATAATATGTTTGACATATGTAAAGTTATCAATTGTTTACATTGAGCATAATTTAAATTATAATTAAAGTGTGAGTTAGAAAGAGGTTTTATTTATGAAAAAAATATCTGTTAAAAAAGCAACAGGTCTTTTATTAGTAACAGGACTTACGGCAGCGGGAACGTATGCCGTTATTGCAAATGCTAATAAAGGAAATGATATCTATACAAGTGAGGTAAATAACGAAGCCAATTTTGCTGAAAGTGCGACAGTTGAAGAACAAATTAACCAAGCTATTGCCGAAGTGCAAAGTGCAAGTGATATCTCCAGTGAAGTAATAAATGCGGAAGCCGAAGAAGAACTAGCGGTATCGGAAGCTAATAAAGCCAAAGAGGTCGTTCAAGCTAAAGCCAAAGAAACTAAAGTGGCCGAAGAAAATAACAAGACGGCTTTAAAAGAAGTAAAAGAGGCAAAGAATGCCGTTAGTAATGCCAAAAAAGAAGTAACAGCTGCTAAAGCCGAATTAAAAAATGCTAAAACGGCCGAAGAAAGAAAAGCTGCCGAAAATAAAATAAAACAAGCCGAAGCGGAGGCTAAAAAAGCGGAAAAAGTTCAAAAAGAAGCTGAACAAAAAGCTAAAGAAGCTGCGGAGGCTTTAAAATTAGCGGAAGAAGAAAAAGCTAAAGCGGAAGTAGAGGCTAAGAAAAAAGAAGAAGAAAGACAAATTGCGGAAGCTAAAAGAATCGCGGCGGAAGAAGAACAAGCCAGAAGAAATAAAGAAGAGGAAGATAAAAGAAAATTAGAAGAGGCCAAGAAGGCTGAAGAAGCTAAGGCAAAAGCCGAAGAAGAAGCTAGAAAAAAAGCGGAAGAGGATGCTAAATTCCAAAGAATGTTAGAACTTGCTAAAAAAGGCGAAGAAAGAGACCGCCAAGCTTATGAAGCCGCTTTAGCAGAAAAAGAAGCAGAAGTAGCTAAGAAAAGAGAAGAAAGACTAGCTAAAGAAGAAGCTGAAAGATTAGCTCAAGAAAAAGAAGAAGCGGAAAGAAGAGCCAGAGAACAAGCAACGGTAAAAGAAAGTCAACCTAAAGAAGAATTACCAGGAGATAGAGTATTTACTTTTAAATCTAATTCTTTACAAAATGCGGCGGATAATGCTGATAAAAATATAGAATCATCAAATAAAGAACATCCTTTAGAAGTATCTAGAGATAAAGGAAGTGTTGACCAAGAAATGTTAGACAAATATAACTTAAAAGTAGATGATCCGGGTTATATTTGGTTTGTTCAATTTACTTGTGATATGAATGCTTGTGAAGGATTTAGAGAGTCTGGTTCAAGCAACTTAAAAGGTGAAGTTGTTTATGGTAGAAGAGGTGAAGTATCTAGTATGACCGTTTATGCTCCAGCAGCTAAATCTGGTTATAGATTTGTTGAATGGCAAGAAAGCCCTACTAAAGTAACTGTAGGTGGCTTAAAAATGTCAAGCTATGTAGCTGTCTATGAAAAAATTTAATTAAATAAAGATAGTGATAAAGACTTCTATAATTTAGAAGTTTTTTTCTCACTTTAAGTCTGTTATATTGAAAAATAGAGTAGTTTTTGATAGAATTATTTATGAGGTATTATTATGGATAAAACAAGTATATTTAATGTGGCGGCTTTAAGACAAGAAATGATTTTATTAACGATTAACGAAGTTATTGAATCTTTAGAGAAAAAAGGATATAAAGCGGAAAATCAATTAGTTGGTTATCTTTTAACGGGGGACCCTTTATATATTTCGAATTTTGAAGGTGCCCGGGATAAAATAAAAGAATTAAAAAGAGAGGAAGTTTTACTTGCTTTAATTAATTCTTATGAAGGAAAATAAGATGCGGATTGTCGGGCTTGATTTAGGAACTAAAACTTTAGGAGTTTCTATTACGGATAAAACGGCATCTTTAGTAAGTCCTTTAAAAGTTATTCATTTTTCGAAAGAAGATTATGAAGATGCTATAAAAAAATTACAAGATTTATTAAAAGATTATGAAGTCGAACTTTTAGTTTTAGGACTTCCTAAAAATATGGATGGAACCATTGGCTTTGCCGGAGAAAGAAGTCTAAATTTTCAAAAACTTTTAGAAAGTAAAGGCTATAAAGTCGTTTTAGAAGATGAAAGATTAACTACCAAACTAGCTGAAAATATCATCCACGAAAATACAGATAACGTTAAAAATGCTAAAAGTAAAATTGATAGTTTGGCGGCATCTTTAATTTTAGAAAGTTATTTAAGAGAGGTAAAAAGTGGTATTAAGAAATAAAAAAGGTAGTAAAAAAGAATTTAATTTACTATATAAAATTGAATTAAATAATCAAAATTATTTGGTTTATGAAGATGTAGATACGCATAATATTTATGCCAGTATCTATAATGATGATAAACTAAGTCATGTGGAAGATGAAGATATTCACGTTTTAGAAGAAATAGTAAGTAGAATAGAAGGTAGAGAGTAATGAGAAAGAAAACCAAAAAAAGAATAATAATTGTTCTTATCTGTTTATTAGTGGTTGTCCTTTTAATTATAGGCACATATTTTTATGGTCTATCTAGTGTCAGTAAAAAGAGTGAAAAAGTAACTTTTAATATTGAAAAAGGAACTAGCACAAGAGAAGTTATTAATGATTTATATGAAGCAAATTTAATTAAAAGTAAAATATCTTCATTAATTTATGTTAAATTGCATAGAAATATAATTATCCAAGCAGGTACATATGAGTTAAATAGAAATCAAAATACCAGAGAAATCTTTAATGCTTTAAATAGTGGCAACACCATTAAAGACACCATAAATGTAACTTTTGTGGAAGGTAAAAGAATTACGGATTATATGAAGGTAATTGAAGATAAATTTGGCTATAGTGAGGAAGATATTTTAAAAGTCTTAAATGACCAAGATTTCTTAAAAAGTCTTATTTCCAAATATGACTTTATTGATGAAAGTATTTTAAATAAAGATATCTATTATAGTCTAGAAGGTTACCTATTCCCAGAAACTTATGAGTTCTATAAAAATGCCTCTATAGAAGAAATTTTTACGAAAATGCTTGATAAAACAGAGAATGTGTTAGATAATTATAGTACCTCTTTAAAGAAAAGAGGCCTTAGTTATCATGAATTATTAACGATAGCAAGTATTATTGAAAATGAAACAATGGCTCAAGAAGACCGTAGTATCGTAAGTCAAGTAATCTATAAAAGATTAGATATGAAAATGAGTTTAGGAATGGATGTTACGACCTATTATGGGGCAAGAAAAGATTTAAAAGAAACCTTAACTCAAAGTGACTTAAATAGTAATAATGCATATAATACAAGGAATACTTCTTTTTTAGGACTTCCAGTGGGACCTATTTGTAATCCTAGTGAAGATTCTATAAAAGCAGCCTTAAATCCAAGTGCAACCGATTATGTATATTTCTATGCTGATAAGGAAGGTAAACTGCATTTTGCGAAAACTAATGCGGAATTTCAAGAGCTTATAAGGAAGTATAGTTAGGTGATTAATTTATGAAAGAAAAAATCTTGGAAATGGAAAGCTATGCCCAAGAAAAAAATGTTCCCATTGTGGAAAAGAAAACAATTGCTTTTATTATGAAGTATATAAAAGATAATAATGTTAAAAATATCTTAGAGATAGGTTCCGCAATTGGTTATTCGGCTATTTTAATGGCGAGTGCTTCGGAAAATGTTTTTGTCACTACCATTGAAAGAGATGAAGAAAGATACATGGAATGCTTAAAAAATGTCAAAAGTTGTGGTATGGATAAAAAGATTAATGTGGTCTTTCAAGATGCTTTAGATGTTAATTTATCGGAAGAAGTAAAATATGATTTAATTTTTATTGATGCCGCCAAAGCCCAAAATATTAAATTCTTTGAAAAATATAAATATTTCTTAAAAGATACGGGGGCCATTATTACCGATAACTTAAAATTTCATGGTTATGTTGGTAAGAGTGAGGATATTGAAAGTAAAAACTTAAAGAGTTTAGTTAGTAAAATTGAAGAATATATTACTTTCTTAAAAGAAAATACGGAATTTGACACCAAGTTCTATGATGTTGGTGATGGTATTTCCGTAAGTGTATTTAAAAATGAAAAAGAATAAAATTTTAATTACAATTAATGATTTAAAAGACTTAGAAAAGTTAAAAGAATTAGGTATTACTCATTATGTTTTTCCCTTGAAAAACTTTTGTGTAGGCATACCTAATACTTTTTTAGTTTCTGAAATACCTAGTGATGTTTATGATAATAGCTATATTTTTATAAATAGAGTTTTAGATAATAAAGGTATTGATGATTTAAAAGAAATAATTAATAATTTACCTAATATTAAAGGAATTATCTTTGATGATTTAGGAATCATTCCTTTAATTAAAGATAAAAATTTCGAAAGTATTTTATTTCTAAATCATTTTAATACCAATAAAGAAAGTGTCAAAATATTTTTAGATTATGTTGATAGTGTAGTGGTAAGTACGGATATAACAAAGGGTGAAATCCAAGAAATAGTGGATACTAACCCTAATGTTACTTTATTTGTTTTAGGTTATGTAAGTGCCATGTATTCAAGAAGATTATTAATAGATAATTATGCCAAGTTTCATAAGATTAAGAAAACGAATCCAATAAACATTAAAAATACTAATCAAGAATTTATGGTTTATGAAAATGAATATGGAACAGTCTTTTTAGCAAAACCCTTATTTAATGGTTTATCTTTAATGGAAATGGATGCTAAATATTATTTTATTAATTCCGCATTTTTATCTTTTAAAGACATAAAAGATTTACTAGAGGGAACTAGTAAACTAGAAGTAAGCGATGGATTTTTAAATAAAGAGACCATCTATAAATTAAAGGATGGTGATAACAAATGACCGAGTTACTTGCCCCCGCTGGGGATTTGGAAAGACTTAAAATTGCTTATCTTTATGGAGCCGATGCGGTATACATTGGGGGTTTAGATTATAGTTTAAGAGCTAATGCTAAAAACTTTAGTTTAGAGGATATAAAAGAAGCCACCAAGTTTGCTCATAGTTTAGGTAAAAAGATTTATGTTACCGTCAATATTGTTTTCCATAATAAGAATTTAGAAGGCTTAAAAGAATATTTAGAGGCTTTAAAAAAGTTAGATGTTGATGCCGTTATTGTGAGTGATATTATTGGAATTAATTTGGCTCATGAGTGTGGATTAGATATTATTTTATCAACCCAAGCGAGTGTTCTAAATTATTCCGCAGTTAGATTTTATAAGAGTCTAGGAGTAAAAAGATTTGTTTTGGGGAGAGAAGCTACTAGAGAAGATATTATAAGAATAAAGAAAGAAAATGTCGAAGTGGAATGCTTTATTCACGGGGCGATGTGTACTTCGATAAGTGGTAAATGTGTTTTATCTAATTATATGACTAATAGAGATTCTAACCGGGGTGGTTGTGCCCAAATCTGTCGGTGGGTTTTTGATACCGATAATGTGCCTTTTACCTTTATGAGTAAAGATTTAAATATGGTAGAATACATCGAAGACATGATAAATATTGGGATAGACTCTTTTAAAGTAGAAGGAAGAATGCGGTCAATTTATTACTTGGCCACTGTTATTAAATGTTATAGGGAAATTATTGATAAAATAAAAGAGCATAATTTAACGGAAGAAGATAAAAAATATTATAAATTAATTTTAGACAGGGTAGCTAATCGGGATAGTGTTCCCCAATTTTACCAAAAGTTTCCAGGCTATGAAGAAAGTTATTTTCAAGATCGCGTGGAAGTATCTAATCAAGATTTCTTAGGACTAGTTTTAGGTTATGACGAAGAGAAGAAACTTTTAAAGATAGAGGAAAGAAATTATTTTAAAATAGGTGACGTTGTCGAATTTATTGGTCCTAATATGGAAGATATTACATATACTATAGAAGACATTATAGATGAAGATGGAAGTAATATCGAGGTTGCAAGACATCCTCAAATGGTAGTCTATATTCCGTATCCTCATAGTTTACCGGAGTTTAGTATGATGCGCATTAAAGTATTTGACAAATGATTTAATTTATAGTATCATTTAGTACGTTATAAATAAAAAGGAGAGATTATTTACATGAAAAAAGAAGATTATTTCGAACTAACTGCTGAAGGTTATTTAGAGTTAGAAACCGAATTAAATGAACTTAAAAATGTGAAAAGAAAAGAAGTAATCACGGCTTTAAAGGAAGCTAGAGCTATGGGTGACTTATCAGAAAATGCTGATTATGATGCTGCTCGTAATGATCAAGCTCAAATTGAAGCTAGAATAAAAGAATTAGAATATAAACTAGAACATAGCCAAATTGTGGACAAAAAAAGAAAAGGTGGCAG
>CANQBI010000050.1 GCA_947589435.1 uncultured Bacilli bacterium | reverse complement strand
GCATGTTAAAAACCTTAAAAATTGCATGTTAAAAACCTTAAAAATTGCATGTTAAAAACCTTAAAAATTGCATGTTAGAATAATTTATGGTAAAATATATTATGGAAGGTGACTAATATGGAATATGAAAAAAGCAAATATTTACCACGACTAGTTGATTCTAAATTAGAAGATTATTTACAAGTTTTTGGAGCAGTATCTATTGTTGGGCCTAAATGGTGTGGAAAAACTTGGACAGCTTCAAAATATGCCAATAGTATTATATATTTAGATGATAAAGATATATTTGAAAAGGCTTATTTAAATTTAGAATTGGTTTTAAATGAAAAAAGTCCAGAACTAGTAGATGAATGGACGAAAATTCCTCAAATTTGGGATAAGATTCGAAGAAAATGTGATGAAAGTTCAAATTCTGGAAAATATATTTTAACTTGTTCGGCTAAATTAATAGATAAAAAGAAAAAGAAAATATTTCATTCGGGAGCTGGTAGAATAGGGACTTTAAAAATGTATCCTATGTCATTATATGAATCCAAAGTATCAACAAGTGAAGCATCATTATTAGATATGTATAATGATACTCAAAAAGATAAAAATGTTAAGGTTCCATCACTTGAGGAAATTGCCACTTTAATTATTCGAGGCGGATGGCCAAGAAATATAGATGTTGATAAAAAACATGTAGACTTAATACCTAAGAGTTACATTGAATCGGTACTAGATAAAGACATAGATGATGATAAAAAAAGAAATAAAACAAAAATGTTAATGTTTTTAAAGTCATTAGCGCGAAATGAATCTACAATAGTTAGTAATCAAACATTATTAAAAGATATAGAAGATTATTCAACTAATGAAGAATTAATTGAATGCAGAAATACTTTATCAGAATATATTGATGTCTTAAAAAGACTATATATAATTGAAGACCAAGATGCTTATAGTAGTAATTATCGTTCTAAAGAAAGAGTTGGAAAATCTCCTAAAAGACATTTTACTGACCCATCTTTAGCTTGTGCAGTTTTAAATTTAACTAGTGAAAAATTAATGAAAGATTTAAAAACTTTTGGTTTTATGTTTGAATCATTAGTGGAAAGAGATTTAAGAATATATGCAGAATATTTAGGAGGAAAATTATTTCACTTTAGAGATAATGTAAGTGGTTTAGAAGTGGATTCTATTATTGAATTTTCAGATGGCGAATATGCGGCGTTTGAAATAAAACTTGGTAATAATGAAGTAGAAGACGCAAAGAAGACATTATTGAAATTTGCCGATAATATGCTTGTTAAACCAAAGTTTATGGCGGTAATAACTTCCAACTCAACTTATGTGGCTAAAGACCCAGAAACGGGTATTTATATATTGCCAATTACGGCTTTAAAGCCTTAGAAAGAAGGTACTATGAAAGATAAAATATCTAAACTAGTGAATGTTTATAAAAAGTATGGTTTTATAGGTTTTGTTAAAAAATGTTATCGTTATGTGGTAGCTAATTATTTAGATAAAGTTAGTCTAAGTGTCTTTTTGTTTCCAGGTAAATATCGCAAAATTATTAAAGATATTTTAAATGGTAAATATGAACGAGTTATCTTATGGCGTTCTTCTTTTGGTTATAATGTTCCTTTATTTCAAAGACCACAACATATAGCGAATAACTTAGTTAAAAATAAATCTTTAGTTTTATATGAAGTTACAACCATGACGGATAAAGTTAAAACTATTAAGAAACATCATGATAATTTATATTTAGTTAATTTTAATAATATTTTACTTAATAAAATATTAATGCAAGAGTTAAGTAATATTAAGAAACCTAAATATATTGAACTATATTGTACCGATTGGAAATTAAGTGTGGAAAATATTCAAGATTATTTAAATAAAGGTTATAAGTTTATTTATGAATATGTCGATCATTTAAGTCCAGATCTTGCCGGAACCAAAGATTTACCTAAAAATATTTTAGATAAATATAATTTTGTGATGGAGAATAAAGATGTTTATGTGGTAGTAACTGCAAAAGAACTAGAAGAAGATGTCATTAGAAAAAGAGGAAAAGATAATTTAGTGTTATCCACAAATGGGGTTGATTATAACTTTTATAAAAAGTGGGAAGATTATAATTTAGAAAAAGAATATTTAGATATAATTCATAATGGTAAAATTAATTTATGTTACTATGGGGCTTTAGCGAAATGGTTTGATTATGACTTAGTAAAATATATTGCCAAGAGTAATAAATATAATGTTATCTTATTTGGGATTAAATATGATGATAGTTATGATTTAAATAAAATGGATGAAGTTAAAAATGTTTATTTCTTATGGTCAAAAGATTATCAGTATTTAAAGTATTATGCTAAAGAGTGTGATATTTTAATGATTCCTTTTGTCCTTAATGATATAACGAAATCTACTAGTCCCGTTAAAATATTTGAGTATATGGCTTTACATAAAGGCATCGTCACAACTGATTTAAGAGAATGCCGAAATTATAAGTCTGTTTATATTGGAAAAGATAAAAAAGACTTTTTAGAAAAATTAGATAAAGTTTATAAATTAAGAAATGATAAAGAATATTTAAAATTATTAGATAAAGAAGCTAAAGATAACGATTGGAGTATTAAAGCGAAGAAGATTATTGATTTAGTTAAAAAAGATGAGAAATAGAAACAAAAGAAATCATTTATTCATATATTTATACTAGAGGTGAATTATGAATTTAAATGATTCTTTATTTAATAAAGTGGAAAAGAGAACAAAAGTGGATAAAAATACGATAATTAGTCTAGCTGAAAAGTTACAAAAAGGAAATATGAAAGATGAAAATACTTTAAGAGAAGTTATTGATACTTTAAGTAAAATGACTGGTAAAAAGGTAAGCAAAGAACAAAGTGATAAAATAATTTCGAAAGTTATCGGTGGAGATGTTCCAAAAAATATTGATAAAATGTTTTAAATTAATTGCATTATCTTGTAATTTGTGATAAATTAATATAGTAAGAATAAAGAGGTGTGTTTACACATGGAAGAATTTTTAAATAAATTATATAATTATGAATATTTTGGGACATATTTAATGATTTCTATTGCCGTTTTAGTCTTAATATTTATCATTATTTTAATATTTGGTAAAAAAGACCAAAAACATAGAGAAATTGAAGAAACGAAAAAGTTACAACAAATAAATGAAGAGACTTTAAATGGTTTTAAAGAAACGGGTGCAGGTATTCCTCTTAATGTAGAACCTAGTTTAAATCCGGTAAATGAGCAACTAAGTCCTATGCCTAATTTAGAAAATGATACAATAATTGTGCCAACTTTAGATATTAATGAAAGTTTAAATAATTTAGGAAATTTAACTGAAGTTAATGAAATGACTAAAGTTGAGAAAGCTGCCGAAGTTCTTCCGGAAACTCCAGTAAATAATTTAAATGAGGCCATTAATAGAATAGATAATCCCAACGCTTATATGGCAAGTCAAAATATTATGCCTAACATAGAAACACCAAAAGTAGAAGATATGCCTAGAATGGATATTCCAGAGATGAATGAAGTGCCAATGGCTAAAGAAGAAGTTAAACCTGTTTTAACTAAAGAAGAAGAACAACCATTTAATTTTGGAACTCCTGAGGTTAAAGCAGAAGAGAAAATAGAAGTTCCTAATCTTGCTAGTGTTCCAGAATTTAATTTTGATTCCATCGTAAATACTGCTAGTGAAATTAAAAATGTTGAACTTCCTAAAGAAAGAGAAGTATTTAGTTCGGTATATACTCCAGAAAGTAAAAAAGAAGAAGTAGAAGTATCTAATATAAAAGAAGAGGAAGAAGATATTGAACTTCCAACTTTAAAAAAAGAAGTAGAAGAAGCTAAAATAAATGATTATAATTTAAATGATTTAACTGGCGAGTTTTATACAATTAATAAATAATTAGAGCAGAGGCTCTTTTTTTTAATACATTTTTTTGCAAAATTGATTACAATATAAAATCTTTATGGTATAATTATTTATAGATGGTAGAAAGAGTATTAATTATGAAAAGAATTAGTTTTATATTAATATTATTAATAACATTTTTTAATATAGATATTGTTATGGCTGATGGCTGTGATGATGTAACTTTAACATCTAAGGGTAATCCTGGAGCATCAGGACTTTATTTTGGTGGTTATCAAGTATATAATTATGAAGTTTATGTTAATGGAAGTTCTAAGACTGCCATTTGTCATGACCCCGGTGTTCATGCATGGGATAGAGGTGGCGAAACACTAAAATGTTTAAGAGTAGTCGGAGATCCAACTAGTACGGATACTGTGCAAAATATTTTTGATGCTGGTATTAATAGCATTATGAGTGATTCGACTAATCATAATAAATGGTTAACTATTAATTTTTATCAATTATTATTTCCTACTAAAGTTGATGTTCGTTTTGCTAATGGTGATTTGCATTCAAGACAAGTATTTTATTTTGAATACCAAGTATCAAGATATTTAAATGAAAGTAATAAAGATGCTAATGCTGTAAGTTTAAGAGAAAAAATTAAAACTTTAAAAAGATATGCTGGTACAACAGTAGGAACTCCTTATAATGTTTCAAATAGTTATTCTAACTATAATAATGAAGCAAGTAGTATAAATGGAGTTATTTCTAAAGTTTTAAATGCTTTAGATGCGGCGATTGATTATGCTAAAAATGGGGGAACTGCGGTTACAATTAATAAAAATCCTAAAAGAACAAAAAGCTCTACTGAAACCGAAGAAATTAATAAATTTACTTATAATTTAGATGTTAATAATTTTAGTGAAAATGGGGAAATATATTTAGATTATTCATGTACAAGTGGTTGTAACTATGTATCAAGTACTAAATTTTATTTAAATGGAAATGAGATTCAAGTTGGAAATTTATCTAGTACTAACATTAGAACTTTATTAACTCAAGAAATAGGTAGTAGTGGTGAAAAAAACTATTCTGGTAAAGTAGAATTTGTTATTGAATTTACAGGACCTAAAGTAGAAGAATGTAGTGATACTACTTATAATTTAAATTTAAGATATAAAGACAGTAGATTAGAAAAATATTCTTATGAAGTATCTACAGGTGAAAGAGTTGGAGAAAATCAAAGATTATACGTATTAGGTAATACTGATACTAATGTTTTTAGAACTACAGCTTTAAATAATAGTTTTAAAATGTGTACAAATAAAGCCGAAGCAAGTTCTTGTAAAACTTATATTTCTGATGTTTCTTGTGAAGTATGTAAAGAAGATACTAATAAAATAGAAATAAAAGAAGGATACGATGAAGAAGATGTATGTGTAAATCCAACAGAAGATAAGCTTGATATTAAAAAATGTGTGGCCAATGATAATGCAGAAGATACTGCAGGCAATACTCATAAAAAAGCGGATTTAACTACGGAAGCTGGTTCAGATAACTTTGTTAATAATAGTGATGGAAGAGGTATATATTGTAAAGAAGACTTTATGATAGAATTCCCTGGTTCTAAAAAAGTTGACAGTGGACGTTATTTTACTTTAAGAGCCAAAATAGATGGAACTGAAAGTTGTTACTCAACTAGAATTAAAGATAATGATAGTACAAATGCTCAAGTTAAAGCCAATGCTAAAAGTACAGTTGATGGCTATAAATTATATGCTAATGCTAAAGCATTATTAGAATGTCTTAATGGGCCTGAATCAGATACTTGTATCAAAATTTCTTATTATGTTTTTGGAGGAGAATGTGATAGTGAAATAAGGTATAATACTTATACAACATCTCCCGATAAAGATGGTAAATGTCCTGATGGTTATAGTAAATCGGGTAATTCATGTTCTCAAACAACTTCCTGGACTAAACATTATTATTATTGGATTCCTGGAATTGGTGTTACCTGGTATTATGATTACTATGACTCAGCAAGTTGCTCTAAAATAACAACCTCTAGTCATATAAATTATACAGATGAAAGTCAGAAAAAATGTAAATATGATGATAAACCGTTTGACTTTGATTCTGATGCTGAAGCAGAAAATTTAAAACCTTTAGTTGCAGGTGCTTTAGGTAGAGCATCAACCGTAAGTTGTTCAGTAGGTTCAGCGGACACGTCGAAAGGTCTTTCCGGTTCTGTAACGTGTACGGGTTCTGGTGCGACTGGTTTTACCGCTACATTAGGTACTGGTGGTATGTATTCTATTTTGGAAAATTATAACAAAGTTATAGGGTTCTATACCGGTGGTGCTAGCATGGGAGGAGAAATAACCGATGGTGCTTCAGGCTATACGGGAAGTGGCGAAGGTTCTTATGGTGTAATGATTAATCCTCATCCTTTTGGAGGATGGCAAATGAATTATAACTTTAATCCGGATTTACATTATTGGTACCCTGAACCATATATGAATGATATTAAAAATGATGCTTTTGAAAAAACTAAAGAATCAATGACAAGAGAACCTACAAAATATTGTGTTGGTGATGTTTCTAAAGATTATAAAGAATGTAGTACGGGATGGACTACTACTTTAACGGAAGGTAATGGTGGAGTTGAAACTGATAAAGCCTGTGCATGTACAACTGATGGTTGTCAAATGTATTCTTATGTTTTAAATAATGCTAAATATATTAAACAATCCGAAAAAGGTAGTGCCGAATTTATTACCCCGACGCAGTTTTATTCAATATTTCCAACACCAAATATCGGAATGGCAAGACCTGGTACAGAAATTCCAAATGGTGAAGAATTAACAAATGGCTTACCAGTATCATTAAATTCTCAAAGTGGGCCAAATAATTATCTTTTATGGTTTGAAAATTTAGGTGAATATTTTGATGGTGATAAATTAGGCCGTATTTGGGGTGATTACAATAGTGTCATAGCCACTACGTTACTTGCCCAAACTAGTGAAGCCTGTGGTAATGATAATCCGGCTTTAAAATATGATTACACCTATAATGGTGAATATAAAGATGAAGGATTATACGTTTGTGAATACGATGTTAATGTATGTGGAAGTTATACTTGTGCGAAACCACTTATAGATGATAATGGTCTTTACACTTATACAAATGATAAAGGTATTTTCCAAAGCCAAGTTGATAGTAGTGTTTACCGAGCTGATTGCTGTCCAAGTGGTAATTGTCCTGATGTTGTGGTAAATAAGTGTGCTATTGGTAAAGATAGAGATGGTAAGCCAGTTTATTACGATAAAGAGGGAAATGTTGTATCTAAATCACAATATGAACAAACATGTTGTAATGGTCACTGCCTAGTATATTGTGAAAGTTGTTTATATGATGGTTATAAATTAAAAGCTAATTATAGACAAATAACAAATGAAGATGTAAATCCAACAGATCGCGAATTAGGTAAAAACTGGGCCTTTGATGAAGTAATTGATTCCGCTATTGAACTTAAGGCTAAGGTAACTACGGAAGAAATTCAAAATAACAATAATACTATTTTTGATATAGACTTTAGTAAGACAAATACTAATGAGGAGTTTGCAATGCAAGTTAAGATGAATATGCAAACAATGGCCTGGATAAGAAGTTATAATGATCGATTTAATGGTTATGTAGATGGTGATTTAGATTGTTATGATTTAGAAGCTAATGGTAAAACCTATAAAAATATTTATTGTTATAGTGGCTTTATTGATCAAATATTAGATAGTGAAGTTAAAGATAACGTTAAAATAGTGGGACCTGAAAGACCAGCAGCAAATGGAAATTTGAGGGGAACTAACAGTGATAAATATTTCACTAGTTGGATAAAAGCAGGTTCTAATAATAATTGGGAAGTTTCTAGTTCTATAGCACTAGAATATACAACCCATTTTGGAAAAGAATTTGATGAAGCAACTGGTAAAGAAACGGACTATCATGTTGGGCCTTCTTGGAAATAAATTTTGATAAATTTAAGGAATTGTATTGATTTATTATTCTTCATGTAGTATTATTTTATTAAATAGAGAGTGGTGTAGTATATGAATAGAAATAAAGATATTTTAAAATATTGTCCTAATTATTATACTATAATCAACTTTGACTTTAAGGATAATGATATTGTTAGTGATAAATTAATAAAAGTATATAAAAGTTATATTTTCTCTATTGATGAAAAAAGTGAAGAAGATATAAAAAGAGTTGAAGAGTTAGATAATGTTTTAGCAAGTTACATTAAAGATTATCTATTTAGAAGTACTCTTCAAAAAGAAATTATGACTGTTAAAGTTAAAAAAGATAATAATGTCTTAAAGAATTTAGTGGATATTATTATTAAAATATTTACGAATTATGAAGAATATACAACGAGAAAGATTTATATAAGTAAATGGATTTAAAAAAGGTTCTTTGTCAAATAGTGTTGGTGAACAATAATTTGATACAAGAATTGAAATATTAGAAGAATGATGAAAATCATT
>CANQBI010000049.1 GCA_947589435.1 uncultured Bacilli bacterium | reverse complement strand
TTATATTAAAATTTTCATTTTAATATCTTTTTTCTTCTAGTGTGTCTTGTTTTCCATAAAACTTTTCACACTATCTTATTATAACACTTAAAGGTGCAAAACCCAAGTTTTATCACCTAAATTTCTTTATTTATCTCTACTTTTATTATCTATTTTTAACTTTATTATATACCAAATGCCCACTATTATGCTGCCGAGGAAGGCCACAAGCATATCTTCCATTGTATCAAAAACCCCAGTAGTTAAATGATGTTGCACATCCATCTTTAATATTATATCGGCCCCAAACTCCACAAATTCCCAAAGAGATGATGCCATTAAACTAAAGCAAATGATAAATAAAACATTAAACCACATATTTTCTCTTTTATAAACTTTGAACCAGTTCAAAACTTCTAAGGCTAAAAGACTTGTAAGAATACCGGATGCAAAATGGGCTAAAACATCATACCACCAAAACATATCATAAAAACTTAAAACACTTCCTAAAAATTGAACCAAGAAAATAAAAATAATATAAATCATTTCCCCTTTAGGACTTATCTTAAGTCTAAATATCTTCCCTATTATTTTCGGAAAACATAAAACAAGTAGCATTGAAGCACTAGCAATAACTCTATCATAGATATTATTATAAATAAAATATCCCATTAATATTAAAGATACTACACTAATAAGTATTATTAGAAAATTATTAAACTTCTTCATTCTACACCTCTTAAATATAAGGATAATTATATCAAAAAAATCTAAATAACGCATTATAAATCATCTTTACTTAAAAATTATCCCATGTTATAATAACCAAACGAGGTGAGATAATGAAAGAATTAATTAATAATATTGAAATTTTAGCTAATCAAGTTTTAATTACTTTAAAGAAAGATAAAGTATCTTATAAAGAATTTAACATTGCTTACGAAACATATTTATATATTATTAAATTAAAAAAGTATTCAAATGAATTAATGGAATACGAAGAACCTATAAGAAACCTTTTAATAAATGCCAATGTTTTGTGCACTAATGAACAAGAATGGGCTTATGCTGGACAAACAAAAAGAGACTTACAACCAAAACCAGAAGAAATAAAAATACCTTGCTTACCATTCAAAAAATAAAAAATCTACCAAGCGGTAGACTTTTTTATTTAACATTAATAATTCCGTATTTATTATCTTTTCTTTTGTATATAACTGATACACATTCTTCATCTGTATTCTTAAAAACAAAGAAATCGTGATTTAAAAGATTCATTTGTAAGATAGCTTCTTCTTCATCCATTGGTTTTGTATCAATATCTTTTCTTTTAATGATATCTAACTCTTCTTCTGGCTCACTATCAAAATCAAAACTCATTTCGGGTATTTCATTACTCGTATATCTTTTCTTAAGTCTTGTTTTATTTTTTCTTATTTGACCTTCTAATTTATCAACCACCAAGTCGATTGAGGCATATAAATCTTTATCAGATACTTCGGCTCTTAAAATAAACTTATTTAATGGTATAGTTACTTCAATAGTTTGTAAATTATTCTTACTTCTAATTAAGACTTTGCAATCAATGCTATCGGCATTTTCATAATACTTATTTAATCTATCTAATTTTTCGGTAATATAATCTTTGATAGATTTTGTTACTGTTAATTTGTCCCCTCTAATAGTATATTTCATGTTTATCACTCTCCTAACTTAATTTTAACATAAGTTAGTTAAAAATACTATTCTTTAAAAGAAAAAACTATTAAGCAATAGTTTTTTGTTGTTCTTCAACTTCAATGGCTTGTAAGCCTTTTGGAGTTTCTACTAATTTAAAGTTAACAAGGGCTCCTTCATTTAAAGTCTTATAGCCATCTTTTATAATAGCTGAATAATGAACAAAAATATCATCTAAGTTTTCATACTCAATAAATCCGTAACCTTTTTCGTTATTAAACCATTTTACTTTTCCGTACATCGGTCCACCTCTTTTCTTCACAATTTCATTATTCCATAAGAATACTACTCCTGCAAGAAAAATCGTGCGACAAAATTCGACATATTTTTTATACGAGACTATCTAATAATATCAAAATATGAAAATCTTTCAAGGCTTTTTTAGACCTTTTTTCATACTTGACATATATTTACTTAAGAATCGTTTTAGCAATAATTAAATTTTCACTATCCGCATAATAGTAGTAATTAATATTTAACTCTTCTAATAAATCGATTATTTCTAAGTAGTTCTTTCCATATATATAAACCTTTTTATTCTTGAACCTTTTTAAGATATCACTTATAAACTCTTTCGTAAAACTATCATAATCTAAATTTAAAACTTTTATCTTACCCATACCACCCAAATAAGTAATGCCAAGGTAACTATAATTACCTCTAATTAAAATATCATTTTTCTTTAATTTAAAATAATCTATTTCATTTTTAAAAGTAATCTTTTTATAATTTAAAACTTCTAAAGATTCTTTAATAATTCTTTTATCTTCTTTGGTATAACTATCATTTATAATAACTAAGATATTACTACCAAAGAAATTTTTATTTAGTTTATTATCTTTAATTATTTTACTATATTTTTTAATAAATTTAAGATGATCAATAATATGACCATACTTTAAAGTACCCTTATAAGGAACACTTTTAATTAGTAAATCTTTTTTAGTATTATATAAGTTAATATAATCATCTAAATATAAAATATTTTCCAGCATATTCATTTAAAAAATTCCTTAAAGGAATTAATTTTCATTATAATCAGTTATTTTACTACCTATAACACTTTCAGGATTTACTAATTTGTTATTATGATATACTTCTAGTAAGAATGTTTTCTTATCACTTTCGATTTCATTATTTTTGGCACTACCAAGGATAGTTTCCGTTGTTATTTCCTCATCTTTTTTAACACTTATATTATCAAGTCCATAATAGTAAGATTTTAAATTATTTTGGTGTTCGATAACAATACATTTACCAAAAAATTCATCTTCAATAATATCGGTTACTTTACCATTATAGATACTTCTTACATCAAAGACTTCATCACTAGCATATAATATACCCGTATTAGGTAAATAAGTATTTTCAAAATAAATTAGACTATTTTGTTGTAATTCTTCACTTTCATCTTTGCTATAAAAATGCACTTTAATATCGGCAGCCCCATCCATAATTGGTTTTGTAATATCACTTACCACATTAGTATCTTCCTCTAAAACAGGAACATCATCATTGTTATCAAGTATTCCTGTTCCATAATCATAATCTTTATTAGTTAAGGCAATATCTCTTCCCATAAAGATTACCCCTACAAAAATAGTGATTGTTATTAGTAAATATAAAGTTGGTAAGACAAAACTTTTTAATTTTCTTCTTTTCATTTTCCACCTTCCTACTTAAAGTATGAACGTTTTTTTCAAATCTTATACTTTAAATAGTGGAAAATTCTATATTTTGATAATAATATTTTAAAATATCTTGATAATTATAACCCTCGCTTGCCATACCATTGGCCCCATACTGACTCATGCCAACCCCATGACCATAGCCTTTCGTAGTTATCAAATATTTATCATCATCGCTTTTAATTGTAAAATCCGTACTTCGCAAATCTAGTTTTTTTCTAACTTCGGTTCCTTTAAAAGTAACTCCATTTATCGTAATCTTATTTACTCTTCCCGTCTCACTTCTTTCGATGTTTGCAATATTTATGTTATCACAACTAACATTTAATTTCGTACATATTTCACTTTTTGTAAATTCTTTAGTCACCTCAAAATTTTTTAAATCACTTTCATAATTAGACTCAACACTTTGTAAATAATCTTTATCAACAGCAAAGACTAAACTACTCTTTTCGGTATACCCATTACTCATGGCAAAGTAATAAGCTTCGATTACCTCCCCATCATAAGTCATAACTTCTCCTTTGGTATTATCGACAGCTAATTTTACTTTATCATAATACTTATTAAAATCATTTCCCCACTTCGTTTTCATCTCCTCAACCGTGATATAACTTTGGTTAGAAACATCTGTTACCACATCAAAATCACCCGTACTCGTATTAATTTTATAGATAGCATAAGTCCGGGACGCCACCGCTTGAGCCTTCAAAGCTTCCTCATTAAAAGATGCCGGCATTTCGGCGGCGACAACTCCCACAATATAATCTTCAATATTTAAAGTTTTAAGTAAATTATTTTTATCTTTTACTACTATCTTTTTACTTGCCTCAGTATTAAAAAAAGTAGTAACTTCTTTACTACTTACATATACCAATACAAAACTTAAAATTATTACCACTATTAGTAAAATTTTATTTTGCATAAATTATTCTCCTTTATAAATTTAAAAAATCTAAAACAAAATTTGTGAGTAAATAAGACATCGCTATACTTAAAGCCATAATAAGAAGTTTTGCCTCCACTACTTTATTTTTCTTCATTATCTTTTCAAAATTTACTCCGGAAAAGATAAAGATACTTAAGAATAAAAATATGGCATAGAAATATATTCTATAGTTCATTATATTCCCCATTTTCATAATCTATGATTTTACTTACTCTTTTTAAGTATCTATCAATGTCTGCTGGTTTAGTAGAAATAAAAGTATCCACTATTTCTTTGGCTAAAGGTAGTCCTAGATTGGCTCCTATGGCTAAAACATTACAGCCATTATGGTTTTTACCTTTAAAAGCATCATCCGTACTAGTGGCTCTTACACATCTAATACCTTTAACTTTATTCGCGGCAATACTCATACCTACCCCATTACCACAAATAAGGATACCTAAAGCCCCAGGTGTTCTACTAACTAAATCTCCTAATTTAAAAGCAAAATCAGGATAATCATCTAACTCACTATTTTTAATTCCTATTTCTTCAACATTAATTCCATTGTTACTTAAATGTTTAATTAAATCTTTTTTAAGTTCTACTCCTAAATGATCACAAGCCATATATAAAGTCATTTAATCACTCTCCTATATTAATTATACCAGATAATCAAGAATAATTTTTATTTTATTTTAAATTTGACATTATTTAGATACTATACCGCTAATGGTTTAGATAATTCATTTATATTTTGTTTGATATTAGTATAATAGTTTTTAATTTTACTTAATATTTCTTTCTTGTCATTATCACTAATCTTCGCCTTTTTCTTATCAATATAATAAGGCATCTTTATTCTTCTCACACTAACATTAGCTAAGTTTTCTATTTTAACTGTCCCTAACTTTTTATATTCTAAATCATAATGATAGAAATATTTATCACTTTCTCTTTTACTGGTTATAGGTATTACTGTCCACATCTCTTTATCATTTGAATAACGCCACAATATTGCCGGTCTTAACTTTCTAAGTTCATTTCCAATATTATAACCAAAATCTATCCAACAAATATCAAAATTATGGTAACTATACTTATTTATTTCTTCTTTTTCTTTGATTATTAACTCTAACTTATCTTTGCACCATTTCACATAAGATAGGCCATTATTATCATTTTTCGTATGTCTATTAATAAAATCTAATAAATATTCTTTGGTAATTGATATAACACTTTTTAATTCCTTATCTTTAACTTTAACCATTTCTTTATTTAAAATCATTCTTTTTTCCACAATACTATTACTGTAATCATTTACCTCGCTTGGACTTGCAAACTTATTAATTGAAGGAATATATACCCTACCATACCCATCAAAATCATAAACAGGAACCCCTACAAAATGATTAAAAGATATTTTATATAAAACTAATATCCATTTTATTTTGTCATTTTGATTTACTTTCCAAATTTCTTTTTCACATATTGTAGCCATATATATCCACCTCACTTTCTATTGGTAATCTAATCATATCACACAAATTTTTGTTTGTAAAGCAAATTTGATATATATGTTAAGATTTTTTAGAAATGTCAGTTTTTTATTATAGTGAATTTATTGATAGTTCCTCATTGACAATAGGAACCCAGTAACAATTCTTATAAAAGTTGTAATATCTTAAAAATAAGATATTACAATAAGTATGACGAATTATTACTGCCTATTATCAATGATTTGCCTATCAACAAATTGCAATATAAACTTATATAAAAACTGACATTTTAAAAAAATCACATACTGACATTTTAAAAAAGGTTTAACACAAATTTGATATATATTGCAAAATCTTTGATATTATGCTAAAATGAATATGTCAAAAGAAATTTGCATAAAATAAAAAAGGAACATTCAGTTTTGCAATGTTGAATGTCTGCCTAAAAGTTTGGTTTGACATTAATCTAGTTTAAATTGTACCCTATAAAATGGACACGATAGGGATTTAAAATTTATTGATTAATGAATTGAAGAAGATGATTTCTGTATTGTACAGGACTCATTTTTTTTAAATTCCATTGATATCTATAATTATTATAATAATAAATATATTTATCAATTTCAAGTTTCAAACTTTCAAATGTTGTACATGATTTAAAATCTACTTCATCTTTCATATGTCCGAAAAATGATTCTTGAGGAGCATTATCCCAACAATTGCCTTTTCTAGACATTGATTGTTCTAAATTTAATTCTTTTAACAAGGATTGAAAAGTTGGACTTGTGTAGTGACTTCCTTGGTCAGAATGAACAAAAGCATCTTTGGGTATGGGAACTTCTTTTTGCTTAACTACATCCCACATAGTATCTAAAACAAAATCTAAATATAAATTAGTAGATAACCTATAAGCCAAAATTTCATTAGTAGAAGCATCTTTAATGGTAGATAAGTATGCCTTTTTATAATATCCATAAGATAAATATGTTATATCAGTTAATAAAACTTTACCAGGTTTTTCTTGTTTAAAATTACGTTTTAATTTATTTTCAACCGTTCTGTGTTCTAAATCTTTTTTTAACATTTGCTTATATGGTTCCGCTTTTCTAATTGGACAAATAATATTATATTTTTTCATAATTCTTCTAATATGTTTTAAATTAAAGATAATTTTATCTTCATTTTCTAATGTCATTTTAATTCCTTTAGCTCCTTTTTTATATCCATGTCTATTAAAAGCATCTAGAATTATATCTCGATCTTTTTCATCTTGGATTTCTTTTTTATTTCTATTTTGAGTAGATTTTTCACTAAAATAATTATAATAACCACTTCTTGATACTTTAGCTATCCCACATAAATATTTAATTTGAGCCTTTTCGTCATATTTTTGTACAAGTTCTTTTATTATTTCATAGACCTGACTTGTATAATTTTTCACCCCTTTCTTAAGGCCGAGACTTTTTTTAAGAATTCATTTTCCATTTCTAACTGATTAATTCTCTTTTGTAAATATTTAATATTTTCTAATCTTTTCTTTTTTTCTTCATTTGTTTCTTTATGAATAGGATTATAATTGCTTTTACTAAAAGTAGGATTATGCTCCGCTTGTTTTTTCCAATTTCTAGTACAAGTTTTTATTCTCCTTTTTCCAACAGTTAGAGGATTTAAACCAAACTCTGAAAAAATCTGAAAGTTCCCTTTTCCTTTTTTAAATTCATTCATAAATAAGATTTTAAACTCTTTAGTAAAAATTATTTTATCTTTACTTACAAATTCTACATATTTATTTTGACTTAATTCTTTAATTTGATCATCAGTATAATCATCTACTAATTTACCATTTTCAACAGTTACATATTTAATTCTTCCTTCATTATTTAAAATTGGATAAGCCCCTTTTATTCTTACAGCTTGTCTTTTTCCATTATTATTAATTATTTTAAATTCTTTAGACCAATTATGTTTATTGGCTTTTATAGAAGATAAACCTATTTCGTTTGGATTTAATCCACAATTTTTGAAGATATCAAGGATTCTTTTTCCATTACTTAAATCCATAATAACCTTTTTTCTAAATTCTTCTGTATAAATAATATGATCTTTAGAAAAAGTGAGTATATATTTGTTTTTTAACAATTCTTTTTTTCTTTTATTAGTAAATTTAGACATTATATTCCTCCTTTGTTATATTATATCAAAAAAAGATAGGTGTTTTTTCCTATCTGTCTATTTTTATGGGTACAATTTAGTTGCTAGATTAGATGTCTTTTTTTATGGTGATTATCAAAAAGATAACTAAGAATAAAATGATTGAAATGAGCCTTAAAACTCTTATAACAAAAGTCTTTGTTTTCATTTTATCAAACCTCCTTTCCTTAAAGGATGGAGGTAGACATCCAACTACTGAATATTCCTATTAATAATTATATATCATAATTGAAACCATCACAAGCGAACATATCCTGTTTTTTTATAAAATAAAAAGAACAAATTTCTTTGCTCTTAGTTAGCTTTATCAAAGCCATATTTTTTATTAAATTTTTCAATATTTCCAGTTTTCTTTGCTTTTCCTTGCGCACCAGTATAAAATGGATGACATTCACTACAAACTTCAACATGAATTTCATCTTTTACTGATTTAGTTTTAAATGTTGCTCCACAAGC
>CANQBI010000048.1 GCA_947589435.1 uncultured Bacilli bacterium | reverse complement strand
TGTCACCTTTCCCTACCAAAGGGGGCCTCTATTATCTCCCACTTCCTTACTAGGAAGAACCTATATTAAAAAAGAAGGTCTAAACCTTCATTTCTAGTTATCTAATAACCAATCTATTACATTTTTCTTTACTATTCCATTGTAATCGGCTTCTAAATCCATATCCAAAGTAAGTAAATATTTTGGATAATGATCCCCAGTTTTTTCTAACGATTTTAATTCTCTTTCCAAAACACTTTTATCTCTAACAGAAAGAGCTACTTGAAAATATTTTATTCCATCTTGATTTTGAGCCACAAAATCAACTTCTAAATTATCTACTTTACCTACATAAACTTTATAACCTCTTCTTAACAGTTCTAAATAAACAATATTTTCTAATATATGTCCCATATCACTATCTGACTTCTTTCCTAACAAATAACTTCTTAAGCCAGTATCAACAGCATAAAATTTATAATCTCTAGCTAATAAATTTTTCCCTTTTACATCAAATCTTTCAGCTCTATATATTAAATAACTTTCCATAAAAGCATTAATATAATTTTCTACTGTATGATTACTAGTTGATGTTCCCTTGCTAGTTAAAGTATCACTTATTTTTTTTACAGATATAGCACTTCCTATACTATCAAAAATAAAATTCACTATTTTCTCTAATAACATTTTATCTGTTATTTTATTTCTTGCCATAATATCTTTATACACTACGGTAGAAAATATACCATCTAAATATTTATATACATCATTAGAATTTGTTTTTATTATATCAATATTACCAGGCATTCCTCCATATTTCATATAATCTAAAAATAATTGTTGGTAATTATTATTTCCTTTAAAAGCACTAATATATTCTTTAAATGACAAAGGTAACATTTTTATTTCTATATATCTTCCTGAAAGTAATGTGGCAAGTTCTCCTGATAAAAGATAAGCATTAGAACCAGTTATATATAAATCAACATTCTTCTTTATATATAAACTATCTACAGCTTTTTGAAAATCTTTTACATTTTGTACCTCATCCAAAAAAACATAATATTTTTTTTTGCCTTTTATTTTAGAATCTATATAATCATATAAATCTTTATAATCTTTAAAATCATAAGAAATATCTTCAAGATTGATTTTGATTATTTGTTCTTCATTAACACCATTTTCCTTTAAATAATTAATATATATTTCAAATAAAGTTGATTTTCCACATCTTCTTATTCCCGTTATTACTTTAATTAAATTTTTATCTTTCCATCTTTTTAACTCTTCTAAATAATTTTTCCTATCTATCATACTAATCTCTCCTCGTATTAATTATAAGTGATAAATAACGATTAGTCAAGTTTTGGAAAAAAAATTCCAAAACTATACATTTTTTCAAAGTTGTGGAAGCATACAACATTCTAGAATATATAACATTTTACAAATGAAAAAACTCAATTTAAAGAAAAGCTAAAGCAATTCTTTAAATTGAGTCAAAAAAAAGAAGATAATACTTCTTCTCTTTTAATTATTAACTTGCTGAACTTGTTAATTCACAAGTACCTGGTGTAAATTTAATTTCAACACTTAAAGTCTTTTCTGCAATATCGTCTTGTACTGCATCAACTTTATTAACTAATGATAATACTGCAGTTATATTTTTTGTTCCATTATCAGTAAAAGTAATGTCTGGAACTGTTACTGTAACAGCTTCTTGACCTTCATCAGAACTAAAATCTATTGTTTTTGGAGTTACCATGGTTCCATCTATAGCTAATTGAACCCATTTCGAATCAGCATGTTTTGCAAGTTCTGTTAACATATTTCCACTAGGAGTTACTGTTAAAGTATTGTTTTTACAAGTATATGTATCACCAGTTTTAGCACCTGATAATTCAACTTTAGCAATTTCAATTGCTTCTTGTGTTCCGTGAGAACCACTATCAACAGCACCTTTTACAGCATAATAAGTTTTATCTGCACTACCTTTTAACATATCTTGTCCTGAAACACTTAATGTCAAATCTGTGGTATCACTAGTAAATGCAATTGAACCAATTTTGCTAGTTGTTACTGTACCTGTTGTAGTAGATTCACTACCACTTGTACTTAAACTAAAATACGCAAATGTTGCTCCTACTACTGCTACTAATAATGTTGCTACTGCGATTACTGTCAGTAACATTGTATTTCTCTTCCTCCTCCTCCACCACCCCTCCACTCTTTTTCTTATTCCCTCTCTCTCTCTCTTTCTCGAACTAAAGTTTTTTTCTTCCCTCTCCCTATCCCTTTTCTTGTCACCTTTCCCTACCAAAGGGGGCCTCTATTGAAAAA
Organism: uncultured Bacilli bacterium; assembly: GCA_947589435.1. GTDB lineage: Bacteria > Bacillota_I > Bacilli_A > RF39 > UBA660 > SIG200. The sequence continues at coordinate 6,506 of CANQBI010000048.1, read as the reverse complement.
GAAGGACTTTCCCCTTCATTTAATCTTTATAATACATTTGATTTTTACTATTTGGTTTATCTGGTGATGTTAATTTAATTAAATTTTGTTTAATAGCGGGATGTAAATATTTATTTCTTAAAGTATCTTTAGATTTTATATTTAATCTTGTCATTAACTCATTGGCACTTACTGGAATATTTTTTTCCATAACTTCTAATAACTTATTTATATTAATCATTTCTTCATTTATTGGTATACTTGGAGTATTTAAAGTTTCATCTAATGTTTCATCAATCATTTTTAACATAAATTCAATGAATATTGTAGAATCTCCTAAGTCATTACATTTAGCAATAGCATCATAATATTTTTTTTGATATTTATGTATTTGAGATTCAATTGGTAAATACTCAAATACTTCTTTCCAATTATATAAAATAATATTTTGCCATAATCTTGATATTCTCCCATTACCATCACTAAAGGGATGAATAAAGACAAACTCATAATGAAATACACTTGATAAAATTAAGGGATGCACTTTTTCTTTATTTTCTTTTAACCAAGAAAATAAATCTTTCATTAAGTCATTAACCATATTTCCGGGAGGACACATAAAGATACATTTATCCCCATCAAATACACCTTCATCACCTTTACGAAAATTCCCAGCATCTTCCACAGTTAAAAAGGTCATAACACCATGTAATTCTTTTAAATCTTTAATAGAATATGGATCCATCTTATTTAACATATCATATGCTTTATAAGCATTCTTAACTTCTTGAATATCTTTTTTAGAACCCAAAACTATTTTACCATCAATAACATCTTTAACTTGTTCTAATGATAATTTATTATTTTCAATAGCTAGTGATGAATGAATAGAATTAATCTTATTTTGTTTTCTTAAATATGGTCTTTTATTTAAGTTAGCATAATCATCTAATTTAGTAATCTTTTCAGATATACTAGATACTCTTTTTAACATCTCTTGTGTAATTGTAAATGGAGGATTATATTTATCCATTATTAACACCTTCTTTATCTATATAAATATTATAATATATAAAATAGTTATAATCAATACAACTCGGGAATTTATCAGTTTTGAAACTTTACATTGTGCTTTTATCCTTTATTTATAAGGGTTTTCTTGTCAAATTTTAATTTTATTTTTTGAGTACATAAAGAGTACTATTGAATTTTTAAATCTTTTATATTATCATTAAGATAGAAATTACAATTTTCATGCATAAAATCAGGTAATAAGAGTATTTTTTAATATTATGCAGAAAAATACATTTGCGTACTCACTTTTTTGTTTGTTTAAAAAGCTCTCAAATCCTTTTATTTAAAGGATTTAGAAGATTTTTTTTAATTAAAACTGATAAATTTAGGATTATAATATATAAAATAGTTATAATCAATACAACTTACATAAATCTTGCATAAAAGTTAACTAATGTTTTTAACTATAAAAAGATTTGGCAAAGGAATTTGTGGTAAAATCAAAAACTCATTTTAAAGAAAAGCTAAAGCAATTCTTTAAAATGAGTTAAAAAAGAACAGCCTCTATACCTGTTCTTTAATTAATGTAAATGTCTTCGAATAACAATTACACAACTTTAATATTAGCCTTTCTTTTCTTGACATTCACCAGCTGTAGTTATTAATGTTACTTTTATCTCTTTCTCTGCTAAGTAATTTTGTTGGACACTATTCTTATTAACTAACTCCAAATCTGCAGTTATCTTAGCTTCACTTCCAATAGTATTAGTATTACTAACATCAATGGTTCCCTTTACCGTAACACTACCACTTGTCTTCTCTTCAACTGGTTCAACTTTACTAATATTAGCAATATCAATTTTAGCTCCGTTAGTATTTTCAGAAACTAAATTATCACTATCAGTTGTAAATGTCCCCGTTGTTCCACTAGCAAATCCTAAATGAAGAATCAAATCGCCTGTATGTTTTTCGCTACCACCATTTAATAAAGCATTATACATATTTTTATCTTCATTATCAGATGCAACTGTAATAGATATTGTAAATTGACATGTATAAGTAACTTTGTCATCTACATTAACTGCAGACAATTTAGCTATCTCTACATTTTGTCTCGTAGCAGACCATACTCCACCTGAACTAGAACCGCCACCTGCACCTGATGTATTTGCCCACATCGATTTATCACTACTATCAGCACTAGTTTTATCCATGTCTTCAGCAGTAACAGTCATTCCTAAAGTATTTTGGCCTTGTGCTAAAGTTATCACTGGTAATTTCCCAGTTGTCGCTGTAGCTTGTGTTGTAACTGAATCTCCTGAAACTGTTAAACTAAAATACGCAAATGTTGCTCCTACTACTGCTACTAATAATGTTGCTACTGCGATTACTGTCAGTAACATTGTATTTCTCTTCCTCCTCCTCCACCACCCCTCCACTCTTTTTCTTATTCCCTCTCTCTCTCTTTCTCGAACTAAAGTTTTTTTCTTCCCTCTCTCCCTATCCCTTTTCTTGTCACCTTTCCCTACCAAAGGGGGCCTCTATTATCTCCCACTTCCTTACTAGGAAGAACCTATATTAAAAAAGAAGACCTTTGTCTTCCTTTTAATCTTTTAAGTTGCCTACTGATACAACATATACCCCTTTTTCTGTTTTATATGAATAATTTGTTCCCGTTAATACCATCAAAAATTTTGGTTCTCCCATAGTATCAATATCTACTTTTTCTTTAAATTTTAATAAATTTTCTTCAGCTTCTTTTATATAACCTGAACCTAATTTTATTTCTACTGCTCCCCAATCTCCATTTTGAAGTTCTATAATAGCATCTATTTCTAAATCTGTCTCATCATGGTAATAATACACTTTTCCATCTATTGCATCAGCATATATTCTTAAATCTCTTATACATAAAGATTCAAATAATAGTCCTAAAGTATTTAAATCTTTTTTCAGTTTATTCTCGCTAGCTCCAAGTGATGCACAAGCAATAGATGGATCTACAAATTGAATTTTTTCTTTACTTCTTATAGCTATTTTAGAACGCATTTTACCAGTCCATGCTGGGACATTTTCAATTATATAAAGATTCTTTAATGAATCAATATAAGAATCTAAAGTATTTCTAGAAATGCTTTCATTATTAGATTTAACATCTTCTTCTATTGTTGATACATTAGTTATTGATGAAATATTTCTAGCTAAACTTTTTAAGATATAAGTTAATCTATTAGGATTATATACATAACTATCTCCAATTTTAACTTCTTCATTTATTAAACTTTGAAAATAGTTTTTAGCAACTTCATTTTGGTTTTTTATATATAAAGATAATGGCCATCCCCCTCTTATTATTAAATTAGTTATTTTATCTAAAGTAATATCCGATTTTACATTAATATCTATATTACCTTCAAATAAATCTTTTAAACTTATTTTTCCATCTGATTCTTTTGATTCGTACAAACTCATTGGTCGCATTAATATCCTCGCTATTCGTCCTGTTCCTGTATGCATAACAGAATTTTTCTTTGGTTTATTAGAACCAGTTAAAATATATTCTCCTTGAAGTCCTGATTTATCAATATCATTTCTAATAGCATCCCACACCACTGGATACATTTGCCACTCATCTATTAATAAAGGTTTCTCATTATCTAAAAAAAGAGATGGCTTGGTATTGTTAATACTATCAAAATAATCTTTTTTATCGACATCTTGAAATTCTATTATTGATTTAACATGTTGTTTGGCAGTAGTTGATTTACCACACCATTTGCATCCTTCAATTAATATAGCCCCAATAGAAGTCATTTTATCTTCTAGTATATCATCTATTATTCTTTTTAAATATTTTTCCATATAATCACCACTTAAAATATATCATAACCAATAAATAATTGCAATACAAATTAATAAAAAATCGGAAAATAAATTAATAAAAAAAAGGAAATATTTTTAATAAAAATTCGGATACCAAAAAACTCATTTTAAAGAAAAGCTAAAGCAATTCTTTAAAATGAGTCAAAAAAAGAAGATAATACTTCTTCTCTTTTAATCATTATTCAACATCTGAAGCACTTTCAATTGTACACGTTCCTTCTGGTTCTACATTAAATGTTAAATTAATATCTACTCCTTCAAAACCAGATTGTACTTCATTATATTTATTAACCAAATATAATGTGGCAGTAACTAGTTCATCACCTAGACCTTCAGTATTACTTGATAATTCAACTTTTCCGTGTAATTCTTTAGATTCACCAAAATTAGAAAAATCATTTATCGATACATTACTAGGATTTGAATTCTCTGCAGCACTTTCAGATAATCCATCTCCAGTTATTGTTAAATATAAGTTACCTGCTGCAAATTTTTTTAAATCCGTACCACTACTAGGAGTGATAGTTACTTTATAACCGCATGTATAAGTATCGTTTTCATCACCATTTTCACGAGTAATATTTGCTAATGTTGCTGTTGTCCCTTCTGGTGCTTCTGATGTATCATTTTGTTTTTCCCATATGCCGCCAGTAGTTTGACTATGACTTCCAGAATTTACAACTGCATAATAGTATTCATTAGCACTTGCTGGATTCGCCATATCTTGTGGGGTTACTTTCAATGTTAAGTTATCATTTGTACCAGTTATTTTTACGAGACCAACACTTCTAGTTGTAACTGTTGCTTTTGATGAATTTGCGCTACCACTTACGCTTAAACTAAAATACGCAAATGTTGCTCCTACTACTGCTACTAATAATGTTGCTACTGCGATTACTGTCAGTAACATTGTATTTCTCTTTTCCATTCTTTTTTCCCTCCCTTCCTCTTTTATTATTTTTTTCAGAAATATTATCCTCTCTATATTTCTATATTCATTTTAGACTATTTTTTTTGCCATGTCAATATTTCTTCTCAACATTTTATTTTTTCTTGTCACCTTTCCCTACCAAAGGGGGCCTCTATTACTTTTTTTACCCACACTCCCTTTCATTCTTTACATCCCCCCGGCCTCTTCCTTCGTAAGAGTTCGGGGCCTATACTAAAAAAGAAGACCTTTGTCTTCCTTTTAATCTTTTAAACATCCTATTGGTACTACCATTACTCCTTCTTCGGTTGTATAGGCATGTTGTCCACCTGTTATTATCATTAATATATCTGGCTCTTGTATCTTACTAGTTTTGTCTTCTTGATTATGCTCTTTAATTAAATTTTTTAATTTAACTAAATTTTTAACTCCTTCATCAACAAAAGCATCTCCAAGTTTTATTTCTATTAAAGCATATTTTCCATCTTCTAAATGCATAACACAATCACACTCTAAACCATATCTATCTCGATAATAAGATATATCAGCCCCTAACGAACTGGAATAAACTTTTAAATCTCTAATAACTAAGTTTTCAAATATAAAACCAAGAGTATTTAAATCTTTCATAAGTAATTCTGGTGATAATCCTAAGGCCGCTACTGCAATAGATGGATCTACAAAAGATTTTTTATTTAGACTTCTTATTGCACTCTTACTTCTTATATTTGGACACCATGCCTCTATTTCATCAATTACATATATTTTTTTAAAAGCGTTTAAATAACTATACAAAGTAGTTTCACCAACATTTTTATCATTAACATTTATATCTTTGAGTAATGTACTATTACTTGTTAATGTTTCTACCCCTCTTGCGTATGCTTTTAATATTAATTTGGCTCTTACAGGGTCTTTAGCAATATCATCAACATTAGAAATATCTTCTTCACATACAGATTTATAATATTCCTTAGCTACTAATAATTTAGACTTATCACTAGGCAAATTTATACTTGATGGCCATCCACCTCTACAACAAGCAAAAACTATATCTTTCAAAGTCAAATTCGATTTTATTCCATCTATTTTTAATTTAGAATTGTAAAATATTTCTTTTAAAGAAATTTTACCATTTGATTCTTTTGATTCATACAAACTCATTGGATACATAGTAATTTTTCCAATTCTACCAGTACCCGTATGTAATGAATTCATTTTAACTGGAGTTGCTGAACCCGTCAAAATGAATTGTCCAGTTTTATTTCGGTTATCAACTTCATTTCTTACACAATTCCAAACTACTGGATATACTTGCCACTCATCAATTAATCTTGGAACTTCTCCCTCTAATATTTCATTAGGAGTTAAAGCCATAATTTTATCATAATAAGCTCTCTCGTTTTCATCTTGAAATTTAACGATACTTTTAGCCTTTTGAGTGGCAGAAGTAGTTTTACCACACCATTTGGGACCTCTTATTAATAAAGCTCCAATAGCATCTAAATATTCATCTATTGTTTTATCAATTACTCTTGGAAAATATTCCATAAAAACACCCTTTCATATTTAAGGTAATGTGCATAGTTTATATGCCAAACTACCTGTTTTTTCTTTTATTTATCTACAATTTCTATATATTTTTCTTCACCCCTCTATTTTTTGAGTGATTTTTATATAGAAATTGTTATTTTTATCTATC
>CANQBI010000047.1 GCA_947589435.1 uncultured Bacilli bacterium | reverse complement strand
TAGGCAAAAAAGTTAGAAAAAGTTTTCAACATTTTTTCTAACTTTTTATTTTCTTTATTTTTTACGGAAACTCAAATAAAATTTGTTAATTATTTGTATTCTTCTAGTAATCTTTTATGTATACCTGGTTCAACTATATTAATAGCATTAATAGCATTTTCTAAACTATTTTTAAAATTACCTTTATTAAAACTAATCTCAGCTTTTGTTAAACCAAAGTCTACTTCTCTATTACTCATCCGATAACGATTACCATAAACTATGGCAGTCTCCGCCATTTTTGCCGTTTTAATTGTCTCATTAATTGTATTATATACTTTTAGAACTAAATCTCTTGCCGTATCTACTCTTAAATTTAAGGTTTTAATAGATATTGGTCTTTTATCTAGTTCTTTAACCATTTCGTTAATAGCTAAAGTGGCCTCCGATAACTCGACATAATAATTTTTAGGTACAACGGAAAGTTTATAACTTCTCACCTTTTCTTTGGCTTGAAGTAAAATATCTTTAATTTGGTCAAGTTCATCTCTAGCTCTTAATTCATCTTCTTTTAAACTTCCTAAAGTTCTTAAAGCCACATTTAACTTTTCTTCCCCCTTAGTTAAACGATTATTTAAAATCTCCATTTCTTTAGCTAAACGCGAATAGGCTAAAGATTTACTTCTCTCCATTTCCACTACATGGTCATAAGACTCTCTAATACTTCCAAATTCCTCTTTGATTTCTTTAATAACTAAAACGTCATCTTCGGATAAATCATAACTATATTTAATATCGTCAATTTTTTTATATAATTCGTTATTAATTCTCTCTAACTTACTAACCTTTAATAAAATACTTCTTTTATAATCTTCATATAAAGTTTTCGTTAATTTTTCTTTATCAAAGTCATTATATAAAGAATCAAAATAATCAAGCATTGTTTTAAGTTCAAAGACCGAATCAACAACATTTAAAACATTAAGACGACTAAAAATATCTTGAATCTTTTTATTAACTTCTTCGATATTATATTCAATGTTTAAATAATCTAAATTGTAACCTTCTAATTTCATTTTATGATAAATATCATTAATATCATCAATTCTTTTAGGAATTAAAACATTCCCTAAATTCACTATTTGTTTGGTTTCTTTAATAACTATTTTTAAATTACCAATGACATCATCAATCGCTTTAACTATTTTACCAACCTCTAAATATTCATTTTTTTCCATGGCTTTTTCAAATGTTTTAAATAATTTATCCACATTTTCAAATTGTAATTCTAAAGGTTTTTTAATCACACTATAATCATTTAAATGATTGTTATAAGTATTTCTTATTTCCCTGTAATCAGCCTTTAACTTAATAATCGTTTCTCTATTTTTTTCTTCCGATAAAGTAAGTTCTCTTATTTCTTCTAGTAAAAAATCGGCTTTGGTTTTCAAATAACTAATATCCATTTCGACATTTACTAAACCACTTTTTAATTTACCATAATTTTTTTCATTAAAATCATTTTGAAGTTCAATAATTTCATCGGTAATTTTGGGAATTTCTTTATCTCTAATATTTTCAAATCTTTTTTGCCAAGATTTATGTTTTTTCTTTAACTCATCATTATTAACTAAAGCCTCCACTTTATTAAGTTCGGATAACATACTTGAAGATATTATTAAATTTTTATCTCTTTCTAAGGAATTGATTTCGTTTGTTAAAGATTTTTTATATCTTTTATCCATGAATACTAAAACAATTACAACGATAACCATTGTAAATAAATAGTAACCAACCGCTAAAAGTAAAAAAGTCTCTCTTGTCAAACTTTCATCTTCCTTTACTATAACCATTTTATCATAATATTGGAAAATTTAGAATACAAGAAAAGACATTTTTTGCGATTTGTTAAAATTTTCTAATTTTTATTTAAAGAATTTTTTTAAACTTCTAATTTTTTCATTATAGTTAGGACTCATACAAACATAAGAGCCACTTACTAAAATAGCAACTTTTAAGCCTTCAAGAAGAGGAAGTATCTCATCATTTACCCCACCATCAAGACCAATAGCTACTCCTTTATCTTGTAAATATTTTATTTTTTCAATAACTTCGGGATTAAATTTTTGGCCACCTTCTCCTGGAGTAACTCCTAAAACAAGGCAATAATCTATATCTTTTAAATATTTATCTATTAAATGAATATCTTCATCAGGATTAACAGCAATCCCAACTAAAGATTTACTTTTCTTTAAAGTTTTAATTACTTCTTCAATATTATCTTTAATGCCTAGGTGGAAAGTTACTAAAAAGACATTTAAAGAAATTAAACTACTTATATAGTTTAAAGGATGATCGACCATTAAATGCACATCTACTTTTTTACTGACATATCTTAAATCATGAACTAAAGTATCCACATCATAATTCCTAGCCTTTACATATTTACCATCCATAACATCGACATGTAAAAAATCGGCCTCACTTTTTTCAATCTTCCTTATTGTTTCTTCTTTACCATCTAAACTTTTTAAATAACTTACCGCAATCATTTTTTAGTCTCCTCCATAAATACTTCATAATTTTCATATCTCGATTTTAAAATAGTGCCATCGCAAACCTTGGGAATAACTTTACAACCTTTAGTATTATTTAAATGAGTACAATCATTAAAATAGCAATCTGTATTTTTAAATTCCTTAAAACTATTTTTAATATCTTCTTTACTATATTTATCTAAGTCTATTTGGGAAAAACCCGGAGTATCTACAATATAAAAAGTATCTAAGGAAAATAATTCCACTATTCTTGTTGTATGTTTACCCCGATTTAAACTTAAAGATATTTCATCAGTTTTTAAATTTAGAGTATTATCCATTTTATTAATCAAAGAACTTTTACCGGCCCCGGTTTGACCACATACCGTTACTATATGGCCTTTTAAATATTTCTTTATTTTATTTACTTCATCATTTTTAAATACTTTTATCCCTAAACTTTCATAATACTTAAATATTTTAGTTAATTCTTTTAATTCTTCTTTAGGTGTTAAATCTAATTTCGTAAGAATAATAACGGGTTCAATTTTATTAATCGTAATAATACTTAATAATTTATCCAGTAAAGTTAAATTTAAATCCGGCATTCTTAAACTAGTAACCACTAAAGCAATATCAATGTTGGCCACTTGAGGACGATCTAAAGCATTTTTTCTTTCTTTAATATCTTCAATAACTAAATCACTTAAGTTTACTAAGACATGATCTCCCACTAAAGGACGCAATTTAATTCTTAACTTTCCTCTACTTTTACAATCATAATATTTATTATCAACTTTGACTGTAAAAGTATCACTATTTATTTTAACAAGTAATCCTTCTAACATAAACCGTCTTGACAACCACCCATATCACTATTATTTTCTATTTCATCACTACTATTTACATAAACCCAAATTTTGAAACTTGCGCCACTTTGGACAGGTGTTCCTGCTTTTCTACTTTGGTTATAAATAGTTCCTTCTAAATTACTTTCACTAACCGTTTCTACAATATCTAATTTAATATTATTTTCTTCACAGAAAGCCTCAACATCCGATACAGAATAAGTGCCATCAGTAAAGTCTGGGTAGTTAAATCCTATCACAGCATAAGTTAAAGTTATGCTTTCACCCTTAGTAAGACTAGTTCCTGGTTCTACAGATTGTCGAATAATTTCATTTTCGACATATTCACTGTCTTCATCTACAGATTCAGGTTCTCCTATTACAACTAATTCTCTAGCCTCTAAATAGCCCTTAATTTCTAAATAATTTTTATGAGTAGTAGAATAATCCTCAATTAAAATGGTTTCGTCTCCAGTAGAAACATAAATCTTAATTTCGGAACCTTTCTTTCTTTTTTTACCCGCTAAAGGAGAAGTTTTAACGACACTTCCTACCTCTACTTCTTTAGAGGATACTCCTTCTTCTTCATCTGCTACAGTGAATCCTTTATCTTGAAGCATAGAAATAGCTTCTTTTAAAGTTTTACCAGATACATCAGGCACTTCAATTGTTTTCGTATTACTCATAAACATAATGAAAACAAATACGACTGTAATAACAATTACGAGTCCCGTAAATATAGAGGCTAATTTAATTAATGTTTTATTTTGTTTCTTCAAATCATCACCTGTTATCTTTTTTACGACTACTTCGTCTTTTTCTTCTTCTATTTTATTATTTCCTTTTTTAGGTTTAATATCACTTTTTTCTGGTTTTTTAACTTCGGGTTTTACTTGTTTAATTACTTTAGTATCATCTGATACTTCTTGATATTTTAATTTTATCTTTGGTTCATTAATTCTTTCCGGTTCTAAGCAGGTTTTTAAATCCTCATACATTTCTCTCGCATCACTATAACGGTTCTTCGGATTTTTGGCCGTTGCTTTAATAATAATATTTTCTACACTTTGGGGTATATCTGGGTCTTCTTCTCTGACACTTGGAAGTGGTTCTTTTAAATGTTTTAAGGCAATTTCGACGGCATTTTCTCCCTTAAAAGGAAGTTTTCCGGTTAATAACTCATAAAATAATATTCCAATAGAATAAATATCACTTTGTAAAGTGGCTCCCTTACCACTTGCTTGTTCAGGAGGAAGATAATGCACACTTCCCATTACGGAATTAGTTTGGGTAAGTTGCGTGGAATTCATAGCCATCGCAATCCCAAAATCCGTTATTTTAACTAACCCATTTTCTAAAATCATAATGTTTTGCGGTTTAATATCTCTATGGATTATATAAGAGTCATGAGCAACCGACAAGCCATCAGTTATTTGCATGACAATATCAACGGCCTCACCTACCGTTAACTTTCCTCTTTTTTTAAGTAATTGTTTTAAATGTTTACCTTCAATATATTCCATGACAATGTAATATTCGCCATTATCTTCCCCAACATCATAAACTTCGACTATATTTGGGTTTGATAAAGAACTAGCCGCTAGAGCCTCTCTTTGAAAACGCCGAACAAATTTCTCATCATTAGCTAAGTCTCCTCTTAAGACTTTAACAGCAACATTCCGGTCTAAAATTGTATCATAAGCCAAATAAACATTAGCCATTCCACCCTCACCAATGCTTTTTATCACTTGGTAACGGTCACTAATCTTTTGCCCTTTCATTATCATATTTGTTCACCATTCCTTGAAAGATATGCAATAGAGATATTATCATTTCCTCCTCTTGCATTACATTTTCTTATTAATTTTTCCACCTTTTCTTCACTTGTAAGTTCTTCATCTACTAAAACTTTCTCTATTTGTTCTTCCGTTAACATATTCGTAAGTCCATCACTACAAAGCATAATGGCCTCAAACTCAATATCAATAACATCAAAAATATCGACATCAACTTTTTCGGCAGCCCCTAAAGCTTTCATTAAGACATTTTTCTTCGGATGACTTTTGGCTTCTTCTTCGGTTAAATTACCAGCATCTACAAGTAAATTTACAAGCGTATGATCATGGGTAACTTTATGAAGTTTTCCATTTTTTAAAACAAAGCCAGAAGAATCCCCAATGTTCCCAAAAATTAAATAGTTTTTGGTAAGTAAAGCTACCACAATCGTCGTACCTAGTCCCTTAGAGTCAATATTTTCTTCACCATACTCTAAAATTTCACCATTTATTTCATTAATATTATCATTAAGCCAATTAACCGCATCAAGTTTAGAGCCAATTGATGGCGTATCATTAAATCTTTTACCTAAATGGGATACCGCAATAGATGAGGCTACTTCCCCTTTTCTATGTCCTCCCATACCATCTGCTACCACTAAAAGATATTCATTACTATCATTTTTTAAAATTGTAACACTATCTTCATTGTGACTTCTAACTCTTCCTGAATCTGTCATATAACATGTTTCCATCTCTTACACCTCTTTACTTCTAAGTTGTCCGCATGCCGCACTAATACTATCCCCAAATTCTTTTCTTACTGTAACATTGATGCCTTCTTTTGTTAATGTATCTTTAAATTCTTTTATTCTTTCACTTTTCTTAAATTCTAAATTGTTGGTTTCATTATAAGGTATCAGATTAACATAGACATTCATTCCTCTTAAAAGATGCGCAAGTTCTATCGCATTGTCTTTGCTATCATTTACCATATTAAGCATAACATATTCTATGGTTACGCGTCTATTAGTTTTTGCAATATAATTCTTTAAAGAAGTCATTAGTTTACTAATATTATACACTTTATTGATAGGCATTATCTTATTTCTAATCTCATCATTCGGAGCATGCAAACTAATTGCTAAGTTGACTTGCAAAGGAAAATCCGCAAATTCATCAATTTTGGGAACTAACCCACAAGTGGATATTGTAATGTGTCTTGAACCAATAGCAAGTCCTTTCGCATGATTAATAATTTTCACAAAATTAATTACATTATCGTAGTTATCAAAAGGTTCTCCTATACCCATTACTACCACACTATTAATTTTATCATGGATATCTTCTTCAATTAATAAGATTTGCTCGACCATCTCATAAGTCTCTAAACCTCTTACCTTTTTAAGACGTCCACTTTCACAAAACTTACAACCCATATTGCAGCCAACTTCTGAAGAGACACAGACACTTTTTCCATAATCGTGTTCCATAAGGACAGCTTCCACAAAGTTACCATCAATTAGTTCAAATAAATATTTTTTAACTAAAGAGCCTGTTTCCTTTTTCTTTATTTTAATAAAATCCAAATTAAAATCATTTTTTATTTTTTCTCTTAAATCTTTTTTCAAATTAGTAAAATTATCCACATTCCATTCTTTCTTTTGATACAACCATTCAAAAACTTGGGTGGCCTTAAATTTTTTCTCGCCAACCTTTAAAATATAACTTTCTAATTCTTCGATATTTAAATTCATCAAATTCTTCATACTATAATTTTACTATATTTTTAGCAAAATGTATCTAAATTTTTTCTTAAAAAAAGAAAAAGACTTCAAAAGTCCTTCTCTAAAATTATCAGACATGCGACAAAATGTCTGAGTGGCTATGTTTTAATGTCTTTTTCATCTGACATGATTATGATAGTTAAGATTGCTCTTAACAATAAAAGTATAACACAGCCAACATTTAATTACAAGCATTTTGTCCAAATATATACACATTTTTATTTTTCGTATATTCAAACAATTATAATACCTTATGAAATGAGGGATAAAATTGAAAAAGTTACAAATGGACATACTACGAACGATGAGAGAAGAAAAAAATTTAACACAGGGCCAAGTTGCCGATATTCTAGGGATTGACAGGTCAACCTATAGTTCTTATGAAACAGTAAGAGATACCATACCCATTATTCACTTAAATAGATTGGGTGCTTACTTTGATGTTTCTATTGATTACATTTTAGGACATAACAAAATAAAGAAATATTCAAATAGTAAAAAAGATATTGATTTAACGAAAATGGCTGAAAGATTGAAAACCCTTCGAAAAGAATACAAAATCACCCAAATAAAAATGGCGAAAGAACTAAATATTGCCAGAAGTACTTGGACTTACTATGAAAGTGGGAAAAACCTAATTGGTACTCTTCTTCTTGACCATTTAGCCAGTAAATATCACTACTCTATTGATTATCTTCTTGGTAAAATAGACGAAAACTACCTTAAAACCTCTAAAAAATAATAACCAAATACCTAAAATACTCATAAAATACTATGAAGTATGAAAGGATGGTTTAATGACTAAAGGTATTCTCACAGCTAGAGAAAAAGAAGTCTTCCTACTTTTAGTAGAAAATAAAACAACGAAAGAAATCGCAAGTCTTCTAAAGATTTCGGAAAAAACGGTCCGCAATCACATTTCTAATACGATGCAAAAACTAGGGGTTAAAAGTCGTTCCCAAGCAGTTGTTGAACTATTAAAACTAGGAGAAATATCAATATAGTCCCAAATCTACTTTAAAGAATGATTAATTTCATTCTTTTTTAGGTATGATTATTTATTTTTTAAGTATAATTAATTAGGTGGTTTTATGCTCAAGAACCTGGCTTTAAAAAAGACGATAATTATCTCGATATCATTTTTAATTTTACTTATTATCTACTTTTTTCCAACCGATGATACTTATCAAATTAATACAACGCTAACTTATACAGATCCCGTTACCATTCCTATTTATTTAATTGACCAAAACAATTTAGTTTCCCGTTTTGAAGTCATAAAGAAAAGCGATAATATCAACACTTTAATCGAAGAAGTTATCACTAACCTTACTATTAATAGTAATTCAAATATTCCGAGTAACTTTAAACAAGTTATTCCGGAAGGGACCAAAATAATTAATAAAGATTTAACGGATGGCTTACTTAAAATAAATTTTTCAAAAGAACTATTAAATGTATCTGAATCTGATGAAGAAGCCATGATTGAGGCCTTAATTTATTCTCTAACCGAAATAAAGGATGTCAAAAAAATAATGCTTTTTGTAGAAGGAGAACTACTAAAAAGTCTTCCTAAAAGCGGCAAAGCTCTTCCTAATACTTTAGATAGATCCTATGGAATAAATAAAGTTTATGAATTAGATAGCATGAAAGATGTGACCAAAATAACGACTTATTATGTGAGTAAAACTGATGGTTTATCTTATTATACTCCCCTTACAACCGTGACAAATTCTAAAAATGAAAAAGTCGAAATAATTATTGAAAAACTAAAAACATCGCCAACTTATGATACTAATTTAATTAGTTATTTAGCTACCTCAACAGAACTTTTAAACTATGAAATT
The DNA here is from genome assembly GCA_947589435.1 of uncultured Bacilli bacterium. Classification (GTDB taxonomy): domain Bacteria; phylum Bacillota_I; class Bacilli_A; order RF39; family UBA660; genus SIG200. Next base: position 312 of record CANQBI010000047.1, on the reverse strand, counting down.
TTAGAAAATTCGATTAATTTAAGTTTTAATAATCAAATCTTAAATTTAGATGACAACAAAATTATTGAAGAAGTTAAATATGCGATTGCTCTATCCATTAGAGATACTTATTCGATAAATGAAACAATATTTTATGTTGATGATATGTTAATTGATGCCTTTTTTATCTAAAATAGGCATTTTTTCTATTGAAAAGTTGATAATAATATTATATAATTTTAATTGCTGAAGACGTCTCCGTAGCTCAGCTGGATAGAGCAATCGCCTTCTAAGCGATCGGTCAGGTGTTCGAATCACCTCGGGGACACCATC
>CANQBI010000046.1 GCA_947589435.1 uncultured Bacilli bacterium | reverse complement strand
AATAGGTGATTAAAAATGGTAATAAGAGAGAAATATTTATCTAAAATAAGACCTTTTTATGAAGTTGATATAATTAAAGCCATTGTCGGAATCAGAAGATGTGGAAAATCCGTTATATTAACTCAAATAATGGATGAAATAAAAAATAAGGGAATTGATAATAATCATATTATTTATTTGAATTTTGAATTAAAGAAATATTCATTCATTAAAACTGATAATGATTTAGATAATTATGTTCATTCTTTAATTAAAGATAAAAAGAAACATTATCTCTTTTTAGATGAAATAGGGAAAGTTAAAAATTGGGAACTGGCTGTTAATTCTTTTAAAGCGGAATATAAAGAGAAGATATCTATATTTATTACGGGATCTAATAGTGATTTGCTTTCAGGAGAACTTGCTACTAACTTATCTGGAAGATATGTAAGTTTTGAAATCTATCCTTTAAGTTTTAGGGAGGTTTGTGAATTAAAGAAAATTAAAACCACAAATAAATATGAATTACAGGAAGAATTTGATAATTACTTAATGTGGGGTGGGATGCCTCAACGATATGTGTTATCCGCGGAAGAAGAAGTTAATGCTTATTTAACTGATGTTTTTAATTCTATTGTTATAAAAGATATTATTGAAAGATATAATATCAAAGATATTGATTTATTTAATCGTGTTGTTGAATATATTATGACTACTCCTTCCCAAACATTTTCTGGAGATAATTTAATAAAATATTTAGAAGAATATAAAGGTGTTACTAAAAATACTTTATATAATTATTTAGAATATATGAAAAATGCTTGTTTAATATCTAAGGCTGAAAGATATGATGTCAGGGGTAAAAGAATATTAAAAGGTAAATATAAGTATTATTTAACTGATTTAGGTTTAGGCCAAGTTAAAAATGTAGGTAAAAAATTACAATTAGGGGCATACCTTGAAAATATTGTTTATAATGAGTTAAAAAGTAGAGGTTATGATGTTAAAATAGGTACTTTAAAATATGGTGAAATAGATTTTATTGCTACTAAATTTAAAGATAAAAAATATTTTCAAGTAGCTTATTATTTAAATGATGACTCTATAGAAAGAGAATTTGCTTCATTTGCTAAAATAGAAGATAATTATCCTAAATACGTTATTTCTATGGATACCATTGATTTATCTCAAAATGGTGTTATTCATAAAAATATTATTGATTTCTTATTAGATGATACTATCTAATATATTTATAGTAACACTTGTTATCAAAAAAAAGTTATTACACTTAAACGTAATAACTTTTTAACATTTAATTTAATTCATCTAATAAATTTATAAAGAAATCATAATTCCATAAATTCAAACTAGTAGTATCTTTAATAAAAGGTATAACATCTTCTTTGGCATCTTCAAAAGATATTTCCTTAAATTTTTTAGTTAATAATTTTTTTAAAATTTCTACATCAAATTTATCTTTTTCATTTATGTATTTAGATTCAATCAATTTGTTTTTAAGAAGTTCTAAATTTACTTTAGTATTAGTGGCTATAAAGAATATAAAATCGTATAAATCTCTACCTTTAGTTCTAGTCTTCCAATTTCGACATAATATAGCATGAATTTTACCAGCAAATAAAGACTCTTTATCATATAATTTGATTCGATGGGGACTTGGTAGTAATTTATCTTTTTCTTCATATGTTGCTCCACTTGGAGGATTAACATCAATCTCAAATTTTATTTTTATATTCTTGAGCAATCTATCTAGAGGATTATTTTTTTCTTGTGGAAAAAACTTTAAAATTAATTCTAAAGTATCCCCCTTTAAGAAGGCAGAAGTAATATTAGAATTTATACTTTTTTCTTTAGTACTTATTTTTAAATTCAAATCATATGATTTTAGTTCTTTTTCGATATATTCAAAGTATTTATTAAAATTAAAATTTTTATTTGGTTTAATAAGAGCAAAATCTAAATCTTCGGAAAATCTATTTAAATTATAAAATATTCTTAATGCGGTTCCACCATAAAAAGCTGCTTCGTTAAAAAAATCTCCTCTTGATAAACCACATATGATTATTTCTTGGATTATTTCCTTTAAAGCATTTATCTCATCATTGATAGTGGTTATTGTATATTTATCTAGCATTTGTTCAATTATACTATTCATTTTTCTTTCTCCTTAAATATTTAACAAGTAAATTAACATTAGTGGAATGATATAATTTACTTAATTTTTCGACTATATCTACATTTAAAGTATCAAATACTTCTTCATCTATTCTTAAATCATCAAATAACATTATTTCTAAATTTTTTAAATTATGAAGTGGTCTTAGTGTATATAGTTTATCACATAAGGCCTTTTCTAAAGTAGCTATTTGATATGAGTAATTTCCTTCTTCTTTTAAAATGATTTCTTTTGGGTAGGCAAGTGAAGGTACATCACGATAAGTAAAAGTCCCAAATCTTGTATTATATTCTTTTTTCTTCTTTTTGTTAAAAGTTGCACAAGTAACTGTATACACTCTTTCAGGAATTGCTCCATAATACGCAAGAGCATACTCAAAAGATATATAAGATGGTCCATATATACATGATGCAAGTAAATAAGATGGCGTATTAGGATCTGTTTCATATATACCATTTACTATTTTAAATAATTTTCCATTTTTAATATCTCGACTTATCTTATTGTTTTTGTTGGAATACTTACTTAAAGAAGCCTTCAAAGTCATATTAAAAACTATCATATTTTCACCTCTAAATACCATTATACGGTATTTTATGGTGAAAATCAAGTGTTTATTTGATGATCGATTTAGAATATGGTTTTTTATTATCGGTTCTACAAATTAAATAATCAACTGATACTCCATAGTAGTCCGCAAGAGCATCTAATTTATCTATCGGTATTAATCTGGTACCTGTTTCATACCTACTATATTGTACTTGCGACATATTTAAAACTTTAGCAATATCTTTTTGAAGTAAATCTTTATCTTCTCGAATTTCTTTTAATCTAATTAAGTTCATTTCTTATCACCGAGATAATTTTTTCATAGAAAATGTTTTAAATGCCGAATATATAACCAAATAGTTATAGATAAAAAAACACATTAAAAAGTTATGTTAATATAACAATAGATTAGATAATAAATGAGGTTAGAATGAATATACTAGACAAGTTAAAATCTATAAAATTAAGTAAAGGAAGTATTATAGTTATTGCTTTTGTAGCAGTGGCATTAATTTTAAAATTAACTAATGCAATACTTGATACCCATGCTTATTACAATTATGACAGTGGATGGATACCAATATTCACAGGTAAAGTAGGAAACTTTGCTGGAGAAGGAGAATCAGTTAAACAAGGCCCAATAGATAAGAATACCGATGTTAATATAATCTTTTATACTCAAATGCCGGATAATAAAGATAAATATATGATAAGTAAATATCTACCAGTAACAGGATATAAAATAAATAATGAAAAGTCTAATTGTTATCCTGCTAAAGGTAGTGAAGCAACATATAAAGATAATGTTTATTATACAATTCAAAGTGATGGGACAGTATATGTAGAATATAGTGAAACAAAACCAACTCAGGTAGTATGTCGGTTATATTATGATAGAGATAAATTATCAGATGTCATAATCTATGCTTATATAGAAGATACCTCTGGGGATAAAAAGTATAATGGAAAAACATATAAATTAAATAATTCAGTACCAAGTGGCTATAATATGACAACTTATGAATGTAAAAGTAAAACTGCCAATACAAGTTTTACTTATAATAATGGATTTACAGTAACATCAGCAGGACCAGATACCTGTTATGCTTATTTTGATAAAAGTTAAGGAGTAAATAAGGATGAAGAAGAAAATAATATTAATAATAACATTAACAATATTAAGTATATTTATTGTAAGTGAAAGTAAAACTTTAATAAAAACATTAACAAAATCAAATAAAGTTTTAGAAGATGTAAAGATAAGTGATATATTAAAAAATAAAGATAAGACCTTATCTATAATGGTACAAGAAGATGGAACAACATTTAAAGAAGCAAATAATAGAGATGAATGGCCAAACACCTCACAATATATTTTCGATAAAGCTGAATGTAGTGATAGTGAAGGTAATTCAGTGAATTATAAAGATGTTCTTACTTTTAATTTGGATACTAAAACAACCACAGTAAAAACAAAACAAACCGTATATTGCACTTTATACTTTGTAAAAGGGATAGAAACACTAACTTTATTACAATCAAAAACTGGATTTCAAGAGAAATCAGGAATGTATAGATTTGTGGGGACATCATCAACCATAAAAAATAATTATATATGTTTTGGAACGATAGATAAAGCAGAATGCCTTGGAAGTCCAGATAAATATATGTATAGAATAATAGGATTAACAAAAGAGGGAGATACAACAATTGGGCTACATGCTAATCAATTAAAAGTAATCAAAGCAATTCCATCTAGTACCAATCAACAGTGGAGTAGTAATGGTAAGTTGGAGGACTTAAGATGGGAGGATACAGAAGTATGGAAACACTTAAATGGAATATCTGACACACAATTTTTATATTCTATTAGGAATTTAAAAGATGGGATTTATTGGGATGAATTAATAACGAGTCAAAAATGGTATAATGTTGTTCAAAGCACTGTTGATGCAACAAGTGAACCAACTAGCTCATATACTGAAACTTTAAGTAAAATTGGCTTAATGTATGCCACAGATTATGTTAATGCATATTCAAAAAATTCAAATAATTGGTTGTATATAAAAAATGGGTGGATTACAAATTCATCATTAGGCTATACAATAGATGAATGGACAATGACTAGAGAATGGTTTAGTTCTGATATATTTGGTTGGGTAACATGGGGAATTATTGATGGAACTTTAGATAATGACCCTAACATGAATAGCGTACACCAAAAACGATGTGTCCGTCCAGTATTCTATCTAAAACCAGGGATATTATTAACAGGGGATGGAACAACAACTGATCCATTTAGAATAGCAGGTTAAACTAATAACTTGCTTTTTCTTAACAAATTTTATGGCAAAACCGGGATACAATGGCAATTTTGCCATTGGCTTTGTTATTTCTTTAATTTATAATTTTTATAGGGAGAAAATAATTATGAAAAGAGAAATTGAAGAAAAATTTAAAAAATTATCTAATGAAAGAAAAGTTATATTACTTACGGGAGCAAGACAAGTAGGTAAATCTACTTTTATAAAAGATATAAAAGAAAGTAATCGAGAATATGTTACATTAGATGATTTAAATTTAAGAGAACTGGCCCAAGATGATCCAAAATTATTTTTAATGAACTATAAAAGACCAATTATAATTGATGAGGTGCAATATGCTCCAAATTTATTTCCATATATTAAAATGGAAGTAGATAATACTAAAGATAAAGGAAGTATTTGGCTTACTGGTTCTCAAAAGTTTGAATTTATGCAAAAAGTTAGTGAATCACTTGCGGGCAGAGTATCCATATTAGAATTATCTTCTTTAAGTTATGCCGAAAAGAATGGTTTTAAATCTAAATTATTTATCCCAAATAAAATATCTACTAATTTTACGGTTACTCCAAAGGAAATATTTGATGATATATTTAAAGGGGGAATGCCGGAATATGTTGTTGAAAACTTAGATAGAAATGCCTTTTTTAACGATTATATTACAACATATTTAGAACGTGATGTTAGAAATTTAGCCCAAGTAGGGGATTTAATGGCCTTTAGAAAATTTTTAGTAGCGGTTGCTTCAAGAAATGGGGAAGTATTAAACTTTGAATCTATTTCTGAAGATGCGGGAATTGATTCTACAACTGCTAAGAAATGGATTTCTATATTACAAGCTAGTGACATTATATATTTACTAGAGCCATATTTTAATAGTGAATTAAAAAGAGTTACAAAAACTCCTAAAATTGTCTTTTTAGATTCAGGATTATGTTCTTATTTATGTGGCTGGAACAGTGGTGAAAATATAATGAATTCTAGTGTATCAGGACATTATTTAGAAAGTTATGTAATTAGCGAATTAATTAAAAATAAAAGAAATAATGCTAAAACTTTAAATTATGATATCTATTATTATCGGGATAGAGATGGTAAAGAAATAGATTTAATTATTTCTTTAGATAATGTTATTTATCCATTTGAAATTAAAAAGACTGCTAATCCTAATAGAAGTATGATAAAAAACTTTAAGATTTTAGAAGATAAAAATATTAAAGTAGGAGATGGTGGATTACTTTGTTTCTATCCAAGTATTATTCCTTTAGATGAACATAATAAATCTTATCCTATATCAGTTATATTTTAAAATAATTTTTAAAAATTAAACTAAATATACACATAAGTAAGTAGTAGTGTGTATATTTAGTTTAAAATCTTTTAGATAAGAATAATAAGTAAATTAGAAAATAAAATATATTATGAAGAAATATTTTAATGTTCTATTTACTTTTTTTATATGTGTTTTAGTTTTTTATTCTCTTAAAGTGGAGGCTATCCTTCCTTTAACTGGTAAGTACATTATAATTGATGTGGGACATGGGGCCGAAGACGTTGGGACTAGCTATGGGAAAGTGTATGAAAAAGATATTAATTTAGCTATTAGTAAATATTTAGAAAAAGAACTTATAAAACTAGGGGCAGAAGTATCCTTAACTAGAGATGGTGATTATGATTTATCAACACCGAATGCAAATTACCGAAAAAGAAGTGATTTTGATAATCGAATTAAAAAGATTAATGAAAGTGGAGCTGATATCTATTTAAGTATTCATATAAATTATTTAAGTGATGCTAGTTATAAAGGAGCTCAAGTATTTTATAACAAAGAAAATAAAGAATTAGCTAGTATTATTCAAAATCACTTAAATAAAGATTTAAGTAGTAATCGAGAAATTAAAAAAATACCTAATGATACTTATATGTATAGTAAATTAAAAATAGAAGGTGTTTTAATTGAATGTGGTTTTTTATCTAATGCTTATGAAAGAAACTTACTTATGAATAGCAATTATCAAGAAAAGGTTGCGAAAGTCATTAGTGAAGGGGTAGTAGATTATTTTTAAAAAGCATATAGATAAAAAAATTAGCAAAAAAGTATCAAAAATGCTTGACAATCATTAGTTTGTGATGTATACTTCTATTATCTAGGGAGGTTAAGAAAGATGAATGAAATTGAAAACTATAATGAAACTATATTTGAAAGTATCAAGCATATTGATGAGTACGGATTTGAATATTGGTATGCTAGAGAATTAATGGAGGCTTTGCAATATAAAAGATGGGATAATTTCAATCTAGTTATTGATAAGGCCAAAAATGCCTATAGTAATAGTAAATTGAATGTTGAGGATAATTTTTTAAAGATTGAAAGATTATCTAGTAAAGGTAATAATGCCAAATTTATAATTGAAGATTATAAACTATCTCGACTTGCTTGTTATTTAATCGTTCAAAACGCTGATTCTAGAAAAGAGATGGTTGCTTTAGGTAAAACTTACATTGCTGCTCAAACAATAAAACAAGAATTAAAAGAAGAAAGGTATTAAAAACAAAGTTCACTTAAATTTCACCAAAATAATATAAAAAATACAACAAAAATAGATATATTTAATTTGTTTCTTATGTTATAATTTAGTAGGTGAATAATATGGGGTCTAAAACATTTAAAAGTTTGGATGAACAAATTGAAATACTAAAAAATAAGGGACTTGTCATTGATGATATTGAAAGTGCCAAAGAAATTCTCTTAAGAGAAAACTATTTCTTTTTAAGTGGCTATAGACACTTATTTTTAAGAAAAGATGGCAGTAGAAAATTCATTCAAGGGACTAATTTTCGTGAACTTTATGGGATGTTTAATTTCGATAGGCAATTAAGAAATATTTTATTTAAAAACATTTTAATTGTGGAAAACAACCTAAAGAGTATCCTCTCTTACGTTATGAGTAAAAATCATGGTTTTAAAGAGCAAAACTATTTGAATGCGGATAACTTTGTCCAAGATTATACTAAAACAAGACAAATTAACGATTTAATTCGGAAAATGAAGAGGCAAATTAATGTTAATGGAAAACAACATGCTGCCACTAACCACTATATAATGAATTATGGTTATATTCCGTTATGGATTGTTGTAAAAGTTTTATCTTTTGGTATTGTTGGTGAGTTATATTCAGTTTTGCAAAAAGAAGATCAAGAAGAAATAGCCAATGTTTATGGAGTTCATGTTCATGATTTAATTGACTATTTACCAATTTTAGCAAACTATCGGAATTTATGCGCTCATGAAGATATGTGTTTTAATAACAAAACACATAAAAAAATAAATCATACTAAATATCATGACTTTTTAAATATTGAAAAAGATGAAGAAAATGAATATATTTATGGTGTAAATGATTTATTTGCGATTATAATAATATTGAAGCAAATTTTAAAAAGCGATGATTTTATAATGATGATGAATGAAATTAGTTATGAATTAGATGTCTTAGATGGCAAGTTAGAAACCATTATGATTACAGATGTTTTAGATGTAATGGGATTTCCAACTAATTATAAAGAGATTGTGAGGGTAAAATAATATGAAACAAAAATCAGAACAAAGAACAAGAGTAATCGTTTATACGATATTTGGAGTTGCTTTAGGAGTATTTTTAGCTTATGGAATTATTTATAAATTTCCGGCTATATTCCAAGAGACAGTTACGAAGATAGAAAAAGATGTCCAAATAACTGATGAAGGAATAGCTGATGCCGTGGAAAAAGTATACAATTCGGTTGTAATTGTATCAAATTATCAAAAAGATACTTTAGTATCTTTTGGTAGTGGCTTTGTTTATAAGAATGATGATAAAAAATCATACATTATAACTAATCATCACGTAATAGCTGATGGCGATAAATTTATGATTACTTATGAAGATGGAGATGAAGTAGAAGCTAAAGTTATCGGTAGTGATAAATATGCGGATATTGCTGTATTAGAGTTACCCGCTAAAGATAATGTTGATGGTGTAACTATTGGGAAAACCGAAACTTTAAGAGTTGGGGATACTACATTTACAGTTGGAGCTCCACTTGATAATGTATATTCTTGGACCGTAACTAGAGGTATTATTTCTGGTAAAGAAAGATTAGTAGAAGTATCTTTATCTAATTCATCTACTAGTGATTATGTAATTAACGTTTTACAAAC
>CANQBI010000045.1 GCA_947589435.1 uncultured Bacilli bacterium | reverse complement strand
TAAGCGAGTTTACTCGCTAAATGTACTTTCAGTACCTGAAATAAGCCACGTACTTCCAGTGCGTGGTAGTTGACAACATTGATACAATATGTTAATATGATTATGTGAGAAAAAAGTGTTGTACACTTTTGCATGGACACTGTCATTAGATGGAGTCCTATTTTTCTTTTTTAGAGGAAATTATTGTTTTAATAAATTGTGTTGTATAATATAAGTAGGTAATCTTGATATAAGAGTTAGGTATGGCAATGACGGCAATTACAATGCGTGGAATGTGAATTCGAACGGCAACTTGAACAACGATTGGGTGAACAATACGAATGCGGTTCGCCATGAGCCTTCTATAACTTGAATGAATATATGGTTAAGACTATATACTAGGGAAGATAGAAGACAAAGGTTATCTAGGAATATATTTCCAAACTAAAAACGGAGATGATATGTTTTATGAAATATATCTATTACTCCGTTATTTTGTTTGAGTAAATATGATACAAAATATATTGACTAAAGTATTATAATGTGTTAATATGAATATGTAGGAAAAGTGTTATACACTTTTGGACGGGCACTGTCGTTAGATGATGCCCTTATTTTTCGCCCTTGAAATATAAAAGCATCAAATTGTATTGACATTATTGATACAATATGTTAATATAATTTTGCAAGGAAAAAGTGTTTTACACTTTTGTAAGGGAGCCATACTTATTGCGTGGGTCTCTATTTTTCTGCCTTAAAATACACAATAGAATTAAAGCAAATTAATAATTTGAGCACAAGCCTCGGTAATCGATTGCCAATTACCGAGGCTTGTGTTATAATTGAAATATGAGGAAGTGATAATATGCTTTATTCTTATAAAGAACTTTTGAAAATTGAAAAAAGCAGATATAATATTGAGAAAAAAATAAAGAAGAAAGAATTATTTAAAATTGAGATTGGTATTTATTCCACAAAAGAAATAGTTAATCCAACTCTTATATATGCTAAAAAATATCCAAATGCTATTATAACATTAGATAATGCTTTTTATTTTTATGGTTTAACTGATGTAATTCCCGATAAATGTTATTTAGCCACAAAACAGAAAGCAACGGTAATTAAAAATAAAGATATAGTTCAAATATTTACAACTGACGAATTATTTGAAATTGGTAAAACTCAAGTTGAAATAGATGGGGTGTTAGTCAATATGTATGATAAGGAAAGACTTTTAATTGAACTTATTAGGAGAAAAAAACAAATACCATTGGATTATTACAAAGAAATAATAAATAACTATCGTAATATTATATATAAAATAAGTATGAGAAAAGTGGCAAAATATGCGAGTAAGTTTAATATAGAGGATTATATTTTAGATACAATCCAGTTGGAGGTTTTGTAATTTGAATATACAAGATTTAATTAAAGAATATCACAATATTGGATACAACACTCGTGATGCAATAGCAAAAGTTGGACAAGATATTATACTTTCGAAAATTTCTAAAAGCCCATATATAAATAATGTAACTATAAAAGGTGGAGTTGTAATGCACAATATCTCAAAAGATAAAAGGCGAGCAACTAGAGATATTGATTTAGATTTTATAAGATATTCACTTGAAGATAATCAAATAAGAAAGTTTATAAGTGGACTTGGAAAAGTAAAAGATGGTATAAAGTTAGAAATTGTAAATGATGAAATAATTGAACTTAATCAACAAGATTATAAAGGTAAACGATTAGAACTTAAACTAATTGATAATTATGATAATAGTATTGTTATTAAATTAGATTTAGGAGTTCACAAAAATGTTAATATAGAACAAGAAGAATTAGTATTTAGTTTAAATGGATTAAATGAAAATGTTGTGTTACTTGTTAATTCAAAAGAGCAAATTTTTGTAGAAAAGTTAAAATCATTACTGATTTTTGGTGTGGCTTCGACTAGATATAAAGATATGTTAGATTTTTATTATTTAATAAATGAAACAAATTTAGACAAAGGTAAAATATATTTGTTAATAAATGATTATATATTTTTAAATGAAAATTTAGAATATTATAATATGAATGATATTTATAGTGAATTAAAAGAAATATTAAGTAGTGATAGATTCATTAAAAACTTTGATAATATTAAAAATAATTGGTTAGAACTGCCAATAGATGAAGTGATAAATAGTATATTAAATTTTATTGCTAGTTTAGAATATGTAGGAGTTTAATTGAAAGTGAGTAAAGTTAAATAAAAATAGTATTAAATTTAAATAAGAGTGTTTAAAAATAAAGAATTATTTAATTATATTACATTTACTAATTTGGGATAAAATGTTACAATTTAGGTGGTGATATTATGGTTTTAGGTTTAATATATACCATATTAACTGGCTTATTTTTTCTAATAGGGATACTTTTATTAAAACATAATCATTTTGAAGAAAAGATATCTTTATTTGTTTTTAGCTTAGCTTTTATTGTTATGGGTGGTTTAATATTCTTAGATATATTACCAGAATTAATTGAAACTAAAGATATAAAACTTCTTATTCCTGTAATTATTGGATTTTTAGTTTTAGTAATTATAGATAAATTAATCCCGCATCACCATCATGAACATAAACATTGTGATGTTCATGACCATGAAGAACATTTAAATCATGTGGGTATTATTACAATAATTGCGATATCTATTCATAACATGTTAGAGGGATTAACTTTATATAGTATTACTTTAAATAATTATTTGAGTGGTTTTGTCATGATGTTAAGCGTGTCTTTACATAATATTCCTTTAGGACTTCAAATCGGGAATTCTTTAAATGGGAAAAAGTATAGTCCATATCTTATTATTTTATTAGTTTTAAGTTCTTTTATTGGGGCTCTTATCTTAATTATTTTTGGTAATCTTGATGAAAATATTATTCATATTTTATTATCATTTACTTTAGGGATGCTTATTTATATCTTATTTTTTGAGTTATTTAATGAAATTCGCAACTCTTTAAAGAAAAAAGAAGTATTATATGGTATAATGGTAGGGGTAGTAATATTAGTTATTACTCTTATAGTATAGGAGATTAAATGAAAAAGGTATTAGTAACTGGGGCTTCAGGAAATATTGGTTATTATGTTATAAAATATTTACTAATGGAAGGTAAATATGAAATAACAGCCCTTGATTTAAGTAATAAGAAAACAATTAAGAAATTAAAAAAATATAGAAATAGAATTAATGTGGTAGAAGGCGATATCTTAGATTCCGTTTTAATGTCTTCTTTAGTTAAAGACCACGATTATATTATTCATTTGGCAGGTCTTATGCCTCCTTTAGGAGATTTAAATGAATCTTTAGGAAGTATTATTGAAATTGAAGGCACCGAGAACATTATTAAAGCGATTAATAAATATAATCCGGAATGCTTTTTAATGTATGCTTCCACAACTTCTTTATATGATTTCTCTTTAGGGGCTAATACCAAAGAAAAAATTAAAGAGAATGTTTTAACTAGTTATAGTTTGAATAAATTAAAAGCGGAAGATTTAATTAAAAAGAAATTAAAAAATTATACGATTTTTAGACTTCCTTTAGTTTTAAGTGATTTAAAAGGAGAACCATTTATTTATAATATTAAGAAAAATTTAGTAGTCGAAGTAACTACTAATGTGGATGCTGCTTATGCTTTTGTTAAAGCTATTAATTACAAGAATGATTTAAATAAAAAAATATTTAATGTTGGTATGGGTGAAGATGGCCGAGTAATATTTGGGGATATTTTAAATAATATTTTAAAGTATTATGGTCTTAGTATGACTTATATTTTAAAAAGAGTATTCTTAGCCAAAAATTACAATAGTCCTATATTAACGGATAGTGATATTTTAGAAAATATTATCCATTACCGGACGGATAGTTTAAATAGTTACTATAAGAGAATAAAAAATAAAGGAAGAGATAGAGTAGTCCAAAAACTACTTGCAAAACCAATATTGGGGGTAAGTAAAATAAAAAAATCTTTAAAAGATACGAAGTAGGGTGATTAGATGACAGGGCTAGTGCTAGCAGGAGGGGGAGTTAAAGGCTCTTACCAAGTTGGGGCTTATTTGGCCTTTAAAAAGTGTGGTATTAGATTAGATGGCGTGGTAGGAACTTCCATTGGTTCTTTTAATGCCGCGATGATTGTAAGTGGTAAGGATGCCGAACTATACGAATTTTGGAAAAATGTTGATGTGGGAGCCTTACTTAACTTTAATACAAAATACACCGATAGCGTGAATAATAAAGAAAAGTTTAAAGAACTCATTTATGGGATTGAACAAATGACTCTAGTTATTAAAAATAAAGGAATAAGTAATAATAATTTAAAACAAGTTCTAGCGGAAATGGTTGATGAAGAAAAAATAAGAAAAAGTAGCATGGACTATGGACTTGTTACCGTTAGAGCCAAAGATTATAAACCACTATATTTATTTAAAGAAGATATGAAACCTGGTAAAATGCCCGAATATATCTTAGCTAGTTGTAATTTACCCGTTTTTAAATTAGAAAAGTTAATTGATGATAACTATTATATTGATGGGGGATTTTATGATAATAATCCCATTAATATGTTATTAGATAAAGGTTATGATAAAATATATTCCGTGGAAGTTCACGGTATTGGTTTAAGTAGAAGAATAAAAGATAAGAGTAAAGTAACCACGATAAGTCCTTCTAAGATGCTCGGAAGTGTCCTAAATGTTGATAAAAGGAAAATTAATGAAAATATTAAATTAGGGTATTATGATACCTTAAAAGTATTAAATAATTATGATGGTTACAATTTTATCTTTAAAAATCACCATATGTTTTGGTATAATATATTCTTAAGGAAAGCAAATAAGGATTTACTTTCAAAAGTAGAGAAGTACTTTAAAGCCAGTGATAATAAAGAAATCATTTTAAAATCTTTAGAGTATATTATGTTAAAAGAGAAGAAAACGTATTTTAATATCTATAGTATTTTTAAAGAAATAAAAGATATTAAGAAAAATACGACGAGTAAAAATTTTGTTTATGAATTTGTACGCAGTTTAAAAATTTTATAAGGAGGTTTATTTATGGGACGTGCATATGAAGTAAGAAAGTATAGTATTCAAAAGACAGGAGCTGCCAGAGGTAAAATATATACTACTTTTGCCAAAGAAATATATTTAGCAGCGAAGAAAGGTTTACCTGATCCTGATGCGAATATTACTTTAAAAAGAATTATTGAAAAAGCGAAGAAACAACAAGTACCTAGTGATATTATCAATAGAGCGATTGATAAAGCTAAAGGAGTCGGAGGAGAAGACTACCAAGAAGTAACTTATGAAGGATTTGGTCCAGGGGCCTCTACTTTAATTTTAAAATGCTTAACCGATAATGTTAATAGAACGGTTGGAGAAGTAAGAGCGGCTTTTAATAAAGTAGGAAAAAGTCTAGGAGTTACTAATTCTGTATCTTATAATTATGATTACTTAGGAGTACTAGCTTTTAAAAGTGAACATAGTGAAGAAATATTTGAAGAATTATTAAATGAAGGTATTGATATTATCGACTACGAAGATGAAGATGGAGAAATAATGATTTCAATGCATCCAAATGACCATGATAAAGTGAAAGATGTCGTTGAGAAATTTATTCCTAATGTTGATTATACAATTGACCAAGTAGGAATGTTTCCTAAAGAAAAAATTACTTTGGAAGGAGAAGATGCCGAAACTTTCCAAAAGTTATATAATATGTTAGATGCCATAGATGATGTAACCGAAATCTATCATAATGTCGATATTGAGTTATAAAAATATTGCGAAGTCATAAAATAAATTGTATAATTTAATTGTTAATGTTGATGGAATTTACAACTCCAGAGTTAAAGCGGGTTATTACGTTATAAATAAGAAGAGTATGATAAATTCATAAATTAAGGTGGTACCGCGGAAAATATTTCGTCCTTAAGCCTTAATTTTTGAATTTTTTATTTTTAAAGGAGATGTTTTAAATGAATTGTTTTGAAGATTTAAAATGGCGAGGACTTATTAAAGATATTAGTAGTCCCGAAATTGAAAAAAAATTAAATGAAGAGAAATTAACTTTCTATATTGGAACAGACCCTACGGCAGACTCTATGCACATTGGGCATTTTTCTTCCTTTTTGATTGCCTCAAGACTTGCTAGATACGGTCATAAGCCAATCCTTCTTATTGGCGGAGCTACCGGTTTAATTGGAGACCCTAAACCTTCAAATGAAAGACAAATGATTACCAAAGAAGAAGTTTTAAAAAATGTGGAAGGTCTAACGAAACAAGCCAAAGAAATATTTGGTTTTGAAGTCGTAAATAATTACGATTGGACCAAAGACTTAAGTATTTTAGATTTTTTAAGAGATTATGGTAAATATATAAATGTTAATTATATGCTTGATAAAGATATCATTAATAGAAGACTTGAGTCGGGGATAACTTTCTGTGAATTTGCCTATACTATTTTACAAGGTATGGACTTTTTAGAACTTTATAAAACAAAGGGTGTAACTTTACAAGTAGCGGGTTCTGACCAATGGGGAAATATTACTACCGGAATTGAACTAGCCAGAAAAAAATATGATGTCGAGTTATATGGGTTAACAATGCCTTTAGTTTTAGACTCTAATGGCGTTAAATTTGGAAAAACAGAAGGTAATGCTTTATGGCTTGATAAAAACAAAACTTCAAGTTATGAGTTATATCAATATTTAATTAATACGAGTGATGATATCGTTATTGATTATTTAAAAAGATTAACTTTCTTAACTAAAGAAGAAATAGAAGAAATAGAAAAGAAACATAAGGAAAAACCCGAACTTAGAATAGCTCAAGAAAAATTAGCTGAAGAAATAATTACTTTCTTACATGGTAAAGAGGAATTTGCTAAGGCCAAAATGATGAGTAAAGCTTTATTTAGTGAAGATATAACGAAACTTTCTAGTGAAGACATTTTAACTAATTTTAAAGATATGGATAAAATTACAATAGAGAAAGAAATGCCTTTAGAAGAACTTCTTGTTACCAGTGGTATTTGTCAAAGTAAAAGAGAAGCAAGAGAACTTATAAGTGGTAATGCGATTAGTTTAAATAATCATAAAATAACTGATAATATGCATTTAGTTACGAGAGAAGACGCTATTGATAAGAAAGTTTACTTAATTAAAAAGGGTAAGAAAAAATATTATTTAGGAATTTTTGAATAAGGAGTCTTTAAGACTTCCTTTTTTAATGTTATAATTAATCTATGAAAAAAATATATTGGTTATTATTAATATTATTGTTACCTTTAAAAGTTTTAGGAATAACTCTACCGGAGTTATATTCTAAAAATGTTTTATTATACGATCCAAAAGATGATAGATATTTATATGAACTTGGTAGTGATGAAGTCATAAATATAGCGAGTTTAACGAAAATAATGACGACCATTACCGCGATAGAAAATATTGATGATTTAAATAAAGAAGTAGAAATAACGGATGCTATGCTTAAAGAAATACCAAGTGATGCCTCAGTTGCTGGTTTAAAAGTAGGAGACAAAGTAACGATGCTAGATTTACTTTATGCATCGATGCTTCCCAGTGGAGCGGATGCTACCACAGCTCTTGCGCATACGATAAGTGGAAGTACTCCTCAATTTGTCGAATTAATGAATCAAAATGCCTCTAAACTAGGTTTAACCAATACCCATTTTGTGAATGTTACAGGTTATGATATACCTAATCATTATAGTACCCCTAAAGAAGTTTTAAAAATTCTTTTATGTGCTTTAAATAATGATTTATTTAAAGAAATTTATGAAACTAAAGATTATACTTTAACTAATGGTTTAGTGGTTAGTTCCACAATTAATTATTATAATCAAAATAATACTTTGGATATTACTTCCATATTAGGAAGTAAAACAGGTTATACTGATGATGCCGGTTTATGTATGGCTTCTTTAATTAAAGTAAAAGATAGAGAACTTATCTTAATAACTTTGGGAGCCAAAAGAATATGGGGAAGTCCTTATAATATTATGGATGCTTTAACTATTGTTGATTATTTAAATAACAATTATCAAGATGTTTTAATAACTTCTAAAAATGATGTTATTAAAGAAATACCCGTAGAAGATTCGACCATTAAAAGTTATCAAATAAAAGTCGATGATGATATTTATTTTTATACAGATGAATTTAAGGAAGATGAATTAACTATAGAATACGATGGTAAAGAAAAATTAAGCTACAAAGATAAACTAGGTGAAAAAATAGGGACTGTTAAAATTACTTATGAAGGTGAAGATATAACAAAAGATATTATTTTAAATGAAAAAATTAATCCTTCCCTAAGGGAATTTATTAAAAATAATCCCATATATTTAATTCCTTTTGGTATTTGTTTAATCTTAATAATATTTTGTTTATTCTATCAAAAGAAGAGAAAGAAAAGAAGAAAGAGAAAATAATAAAAAATAAACTACTTAACAAAAAATAAGTAGTTTTAATTTTTTAAAAATTTTAAGACTTAATTAAGATATAACTAATAAAAAAGCCCATATGTATGGGTCAAAAAATAAAATGGTGCTGAATGACTGAATTGAACAGTCCTCTGATGCTTACCATGCATCTGTTCTACCACTAAACTAAATCAGCATATCTAAATTATAATATTAACCTTATATGTTAGTCAAGATTATTGAGAAACTTATTTTCATAGAATTAAGAGAAGGAGGAAGTTATGAATAATTTTAATAATGTTCCTCCTTCTTTATTTTCTTTAACAGCAGTGGCTATTGGTTCAATTCTTACAGATAATTCTACTCCTAATGAACAAAATGCTTTAGGCAACTGGTTAATGCTTATTGCCCAATATTTATGTACTAATGCCGCGATTGGGCAACTGCAACAAAGTAATAGTCAAACCCCAGGTTCTTTTAGTGAACAGGGAAGTAGTAATGGTAATGATGACTCTAATGATACGATTAAAATGATGCAAAAGATGATTGAGGCAATGAGTAAAGAAATTGAAGAATTAAAAAAACAAGCCTAAGCTTGTAAATAACTAATGGCGGTTCGTACGGGATTTGAACCCGTGATCTCCTGCGTGACAGGCAGGCGTCATAGACCCCTAGACTAACGAACCATGGTTGCGGGAGAAGGATTTGAACCTTCGACCTTCGGGTTATGAGCCCGACGAGCTACCAAACTGCTACCATCCCGCGATGTTATATTCCTAAAATTAAATGGCGGAGGAAAAGGGATTCGAACCCCTGCGCCGGTTACCCGACCTTCCGGTTTTCAAGACCGGTCCCTTCAACCAGACTTGGGTATTCCTCCATTTCAACTGGAACAAATTGATTATAACACAAGGAATTATAATGTGTCAACATTTATTAGACGGAAAAATTTACAAAAAAGTATTGAAATTATCTTCAAAACACGATATAATCAATATTGTCTTAAGAAATTTAAGACTGTGCCTGCCCAAGTGGCGGAATAGGTAGACGCACAGGACTTAAAATCCTGCGGGCTTAATCACCCGTGCCGGTTCAA
>CANQBI010000044.1 GCA_947589435.1 uncultured Bacilli bacterium | reverse complement strand
GGGGTTATTGTAACACCCTAATATCTTTAGTATTCATACCATTTAATAATTTAAAAGATAAACTTTATAATATAAAAAATAAAATAATAAATTTTAAATATAAACGAGAAATATTATATATAGGTCTCGGTCTTTTTGTTGTGTTTTTATTTAATTTAATAACAGGAACCCATGCTTTTTATAATTATAACAGTGAATGGATACCAATATTTACAGGTAAAGTAGGAAACTTTAGTGGTAAGGGAGATACTTCTCCTTTAACTGATAGAACAACAGATGTTAATTTACTTTATTATGTTCAAAACTTAACTAATCCTAAAGAATATGTTGTTTCAAGTAATAAACCAGTATGGACTATGGGATATAAATTAGATGAAGAAAAGAGTAATTGTATTCCAACAAGTGCAAAATACTCAGATTATTCTATACAAGAAGATGGAACAGTTACATTTAGTGCCATCCTTTCAAAACCAAGTCAAGTAGTATGTCGAATATATTATAGTCTAGTTGGAGCAGATAATGATGTAGTTATATATGCCTTACAAGAAAATACAAATGGTGGAGTAACATTCGAAGATAAGAAATATGATGTTGTAAGTACAATGCCTATAAGTGGATATACATATTATAAAGCAACTTGTTCAAATAGTACTTCTGCTACTGATATAGGTTATACAACATCAACAGGATTTAAAGTAACAACAAGTGGACCAAATATATGTAATGCTTATTTTAAGAAGAATTGAGGAGGAAATAATATAATGAGAAAGAAGATAGATATAATAATATTTTTGTCAGTAGTAATAATAGGAATAATAATTAGTTATCATAGCAACATAAAAAATAATAACGAAGTAAAAGAATTAACAGAAACAGAAGTTAATACATTAAAAGATAATAAGAACTTAGCGATAATGTTACGTGATGATGCCAGCGGAGAATATTCTGAAATGGGAAGTAGAGATGCATGGCCTGAATATCCAAATTATATTTATATGAAGGCAGAATGTGATGATGGTAGTGGTTCCAAATTAGTGGGAACCAATGTCATAAATTATGATGAACAAAATAATAAACTAACCATGACAACCAAAACAACAATGTATTGCACACTATACTTTGCCCCAACAAATGATGCCTTTACTTTACTTGCCGATAAAGGAGGAGCAACATTTAAAAAATCCTTTAATAATGATACAATGCATAGATTTGTTGGTGACTACAATACAGTAAAAAATAATTATATATGTTTTGGAACGGATAATTTAGGAGACTGTTTAAAATCACCAGCAACATATATGTATAGAATAATAGGGATAACAGATAGTGCAGATAGTAATATAGGATTAGAAGCACATCAATTAAAGATAATCAAAGCAGAGCCAAATAGTGATGGAAAAAGCGTTGCATGGCATAATAATGCATATAGTAATTATCCATGGGATTCAGCAGATGTTCAAAAAACATATTTAAATACAACATTTATAAAAACAATAACTGGAACAGTAGGAACTAGTAATTGGACAGATGTAATAAGTAATCCAAAGTGGTACATAGGAGATAATACAAGCGCAAACAGTACTAATGTTGAAGTAACCTCTAAAACATCTCAAAATCATAAAATAGGCTTAATGTACGCCAGTGATTACTATAACTCATGGAGTTATACATCAAATACAAATAGTTGGTTAAATATATGTCACGGAAGGACAGGAACAAGCATATCATGTGGTAGTACTTACGAATGGACAATGACTAGGTATGGCTACTACAGCAGTTACGGCGATTACCTTGCGTGGTTTGTGGATACGAGCGCCGCCTTGAACAACAGCGGTGTGGGCGCTACGTTTGCGGTTCGCCCAGTCTTCTATCTAACATCCAAGGTTAAATTATCTGGTGGAGGAACTGAAAGTGATCCATTTATAATATCAGCTTAGCTCCGGACAGTTTTGAATAAACCCAGTGTTTATAAGGATTTATAAGTAATAAAGTGCGACCAATCATTAATAAAAAAGGTATTAAAAAGTTATAAAAAAGAGAAATTAATGTAAATAAAGGAAAAAAGTAGGCAAAAATTTTCATGCGAAAAAAATTGCCTACTTTTTTTACAATAAATTTTATAACAAATTATACGTCATATAACTTAAAGGTGAAGGGTAAGCGAATATAATGATAAGAATTAAAAGCAACTTTGAATAAAGTAAGACCAGTATTAAATAAAGACATAATTCTTTTCTTAATACCTTTTCTAAATTTATGAGTTGTAATATTAACATTACGATAGCAATTAGAATTTTTAGAATAATCACAACCAAGAATAGTTAAGTAAACAATACAAGTACAAATAATGGAATACATATTAGTAAAAGAATGGATAGACATATTAGAAATTTTATTAAGATTAAAACCATTACTTTTTTGGTTTTTAAAAACAAACTCAATTGAACCAAAACGATAAGAATAATTTAAAATAGCATGTTCTAAATCTTTATTGGAAACAATAATCCAAGGAGTAGAAGTATTTAAAGAATTAGAATAGACAATATTAGTTTTAAATCTTTTATCAGTAATATAAACATCATTATGAACAACAGCATGATATTTGCGATGTTTAAGTTTTTTAGCAAGAAACTTTTTATTATCTTTAAAAACATGAATATTGCCTTTTAATCTAACACAATAAGTATGACCTAAAGAGTCAATGTGTTTTAATATTTCAGTTGAAGAAAACCAACGATCAGCTAAAAAGATAAGGTCAAAGTTTTTTCCTTTAAATAAATTATCAACAGCATTGATACCATCAATAATGGTATCAATTTTAAAAGCATCAGTATTATTACCATTAAAACAATCAAAATAAATAGGAATACCTTGAGTACCGATACGCATAGTCATCATGAAGATAGTATAATTATCATGAGAGAACATGTGGTCAAAAGTAATATGGACTTTATTATTAGAATGTTTAGATTTGTAATTATCAATAATAGAAGTAATAACATTATTAAAGAAAATTTTCTCATTAAACAAATTATTATTCCAAAATCTATTGATACGTTTAACCACAGAATCAAATTGAGCCCATTTTAATTCATCTTTTAAAGATTTAGCAATATCATAAGAAGCACAAGATTCAGAGTTAATCATGCCAAACATTAAAGAAGGAATAAAATTAATTTGAGTTTTTCTAAGATTAGGAACATTATGGATAAGAAAATCTCTAAAACCACTTGTAATATTAGATTGAATATTATATAATTTATTCATTAAACAACCTCACTTTTTTATTTTTTTTGATAATATAATAATAACAAAAAAAGGTTGTTTAATCAAATTAGAGAGTTAAATAGATATAGCTAGTATGTTATATCTATTTTTAATTTTACAAAAAACTGTCCGGAGGTAAGAATATCAGTTTAGTAGATTTAATAATATTGCATAAAAAGTGTTAATTGTGAAAATTATAGTTATTTTATAAATACTAATATCGTAATTCTATAACCTAGTAAATATAGTTTTATAAATGACAAAAGTTCGACAGAAATGTCGAATTTTGTCATAATATTAGAAGTTTTGACATGTTTTGTCGAACGACTTGACTTATGAATTTTTTTATATAAAATATAGTCTTCGAGATGAGAAATCTTGCCTGCTTTTCAGGGGTTTTGGTTGCAAACGAAATCTTTTTGAAAGGTATGTGTATGAAATTAGTAGTAGAAATATTATTAAAAGTAATTTCTTTTATATTCAACTTGTTTAAAGCAAAAAAAGAAACTATCTCCATTAGGATAGATATCCGAACGAGATAGTACACAACCATAAGGCTACGATTTTTCGTCTCCTTATTTATATTATATACTAATTTATTAAAAAATAAAATAATTTATAGTAAAATACTAAATATTTTAGTATAATTTAGGTGGTGATTACTATGGAAATAACTAGTTTAAATAATGAAAGAATTAAATATTATCAAAAATTAAAGAATAAGAAGTATCGAGATATTGAAGAACTTTTTTTAGTGGAAGATGAACATCTAGTAAATGAAGCTCATAAATTTGGTTATTTAAAAGAAGTTATTACCAGTGATAAAAATATAAAATATGATGTACCTGTAATTTATGTAACAGATAAAATAATGAAAGTATTATCTGACCAAGTAACTAGTAGTAAAGTAATTGGGGTATGCAAAAAAATAGATAAAAATGATATTGAAGGAAATATTATTGTTTTAGATAATATTCAAGACCCAGGAAATTTAGGAACTATAATAAGAAGTGCGGTCGCTTTTAATTTTAAAACTATTGTTATGTCCAAAGAAACCGTGGATATTTATAACCCAAAAGTTATAAGGGCCACTGAGGGTATGCTTTTTAATATTAATATTATTAAAGATGATTTAAAAGAATTTTTAGAAAATTTAGATGATAGTTATGTAAAAGTAACTACGGATGTTAATGATGGAGAAGATATTAAAAAGATTGATTTTAAGAACAAAAGAATTGCTTTAGTAATTGGTAATGAAGGTAATGGGGTAAGTAAAGAAGTAGCTAACATTTGTGATAAAAAAGTCTATCTTAAAATGAATGAAGCATGTGAAAGTTTGAATGCCGGAGTATCTGCGAGTATTTTAATGTATGAGGTTAGTTATGAATGATTATATTGAAATAGGGAAAATTATTAATTACTTTGGAATTAAAGGCGAAGTTAAAATAATTAGTGATTTTGAATATCCAGATAAAGTATTTAAAGAAGGTATAAATTTTTATATTGGTAAAGATAAAGAATTAGAAATAGTAAATACGCACAGAGTTCATAAAAGTTATCATTTAGTAAGTTTTAAAGGTAAAGATAATATTAATGATATCTTAAAATATAAAAATAGTTATGTTTATGTAAAAAGAAATGATTTAAATTTAGGCGAATCTGAATATTTATATCGTGATTTAATAGGTTTTGAGGTATATGATAAAGATAAATTAATTGGTAGGGTTATTGATTATACTTATAGCAGTAATGTTTTACTTAAAGTAAAAGGGGAAAAAGTATTTTATTTACCATTAATTGATAATTATGTTAGAAAAATAGATAAAGAAAATAAAAAAATAATAACTAGTGGGGGTGAAGATTTAATCTTATGAGAATTGATATATTAACATTGTTTCCAAATATGTTTGAAGGATTTTTAACAGAATCCATTATTAAAAGAGCTATTAATGATGGTTTAGTGGAAATTAATATTATTGATTTTCGAAAGTTTTCCCATCTTAAACATAATCAAGTAGATGATACCCCATATGGGGGAGGGGCTGGGATGGTTTTAATGTGTGAACCGGTAGTCGAGGCCATTGAAAGTGTGAAAGATGAGGGTTCATTAGTAATTCTTACGACTCCCCAAGGCGAAAAATATACAGAAAAGAAAGCCATGGATTTAAAAAAATATAAACATTTAATCATCGTCTGTGGTCATTACGAGGGGTATGATGAACGAATATTAAATTTTGTCGATTTAGAGTTAAGTATTGGGGATTACATCTTAACGGGTGGTGAAATTCCCGCAATGGTGATTACAGATTCGGTTGTTAGACTAATCGATGGGGTAATTACCAAAGAAAGTTATGAAGAAGAAACTTTTTCGAATAACTTGCTTGATTATCCAACTTATACGAAACCAGCCACTTTTAGAGGGCTTTCTGTTCCCGATGTCTTAATAAGTGGTAATCACGAAAAAATAAAAGAATATCGTTTAAATGAACAAATAAAGAAAACAAAGTTAAAAAGACCAGATTTATGGGAGGCTTATAATGAAAATCAAAAGTCCGAAAAATGAATTTTTAATTGAAGATTTAACTTTCGATAATGGTTTTAAATTACCTAGTAAAAAAGTTAAAGTAGAAGTTTATGATAAAAAAATTAAAGAAAAAATAATTGCGGAAAACTTTAAAAAAGAATATCGGAAAATCTTAGAAATGATTGTAAGTATTAATGAAGATGGCAGCGAAGATGATGCTTTATATGTAAGAGATAAAGTAATGGAATTTAAAAATTCTTTAATAAAAAAGTATGAAAAATATTTAAGTAAAAACACTTTAAATAAATATTTAAAAATGATTTTGTTATTAGAGCAAAAAATAGTAATTCCGAAAAAACACCGTGGAAGGTAAAAATACTTGTAAATAAAATGTTAATGTGGTATAATTACCAAGAAACCCAAAAGGTATGTAATCCGCTTAAGTTAAATATATATTAATGATTACAGGTAATATTTTTTAGAAAGGATGGGGAATGATGGCTAATTTAGTTGATAAGATTAATGAACGTCATATTCGTAAAGACATTCCAGAATTTAGAGTTGGGGACACAGTTCGTGTTGATGTTTGGGTAAAAGAAGGTAAAAAGGAAAGAATCCAAGCTTTCGAAGGCTTAGTAATTGCCAAGAAAGGTGGAAGTGTATCTGAAACTTTCTCCGTTCGTAAAACATCTAGTGGCGTTGGGGTAACAAGAATATTCCCAGTTAACGCTCCTACTATTGATAAGATAACTGTTATCAAAAAAGGTATGGTTAGAAGAAGTAAACTTAACTTTATTAAAGGAATGCGTAAAGAATATAAGGTTAAAGAGAGAAATTAAGGTAATTAACCTTAATTTCTTTTATTTTTAGACTAGAGGTGAAATGGTGAAAATTATTAAAGAATTAATACCGTATGTAATTATTGTTTTAGTAGTTTTTTTAATTAGAACTTTTATTGTAACTCCTATATTTGTCCAAGGAGATAGTATGGTTCCAACCCTAAAAGGTAATGAACTTATGATTCTTAAAAAATATGATAAAGACTATGAAAGATTTGATATTGTGGTGGTTAAAAAAGGTGTTTATAAAGATAATTTAATTAAAAGAGTTATTGGTCTTCCTGGCGAAAAAATTGAGTATAGTCATGGTAAATTATATATTGATGATAAAGAAGTAAAAGATGTTCATGCTTATGGTGATACGGATAGTTTTAAAAGTATTACTTTAAAAGATAATGAATATTTTGTAATGGGAGACAACAGGGAAGTATCTTTAGATAGTCGGATTTTAGGGCCTGTAACAAAAGATGATATTAAAGGTACAGTGGGTATTATCATCTATCCTTTTAATAGGATTGGTAAAGTTAAATAAATTACTTATTATTAAGTAGTTTTTTTAATAATAAGTAAAATAATAAAAGTTTTGAATATTTAAGGAGATGCCATATGACTAATAATGTTATGATTTTAAATGATGTAAATATTGGGATAAGCAAAATTGAACTTGATAAAAGTGATTTAATAGTTATAGATAAGGAAGGTAAATACTCTTTTAAAGTATGTGTTCAATATAATTGGCAAGATATTAATAGTCTAAAAGCAGGCGAAGGAAAAAATATTGATTTTAACGAGTATATATTATCAGAAAATAATGAACCCGCTGTTGTCTGGCCAAATAAATGTTATGTTGAAAGAATTGATAATGGTTGTTTATGTTTTCATTTTAAATTTGAAGATTTAGATAGTACAATTCATTATATGAATATGCGAAATTGTTTTGATATTACTCCAAAGAATTTAGAAGTTAAAGTATTTCTTAATTCTAAGGATGCTAAAAATGGAGTTATTATATATAATTTTTGAATTTGGTCGGCGGTGCCGACCAAATTGAGTTTTAAAATCACATTAAAATAATTTATAAAAAACATTAAATTACCCTTGAAAATACATTTGTTTGTGTGATATAATAAAGATACAGGTAAGATATAAAAAATTTAAAAATGTGAGGAGATTAAATATGAAATATAGTATGAAATTAAATAACGAACCATTTAATAGTATAAAGGCGGGAACTAAGACAATAGAAATGCGATTAAATGATGAAAAAAGACAATTATTGAAAGAGAAAGATTTAATTAAGTTTACGAATAGAGACACTTCGGAAACAATATTAGTGGAAGTAGTAAAACTACATAAATATCCGAGTTTTGCTGAATTATATAAACATTTTGATAAAGTGTTGTTAGGGTATGATAAAGATGAGATTGCTAGTCCTAAAGATATGGAAAAATATTATTCTAAAGAAGAACAAGAACAATATGGGGTAGTTGGAATAGAAATAAAAGTGATAGAACAAGAAAGGTGAAGTATCATTAAAATTTTAGATTATATAAATTGGTTGAAGAAACCGGTAATAAAATCAAGAAAGAAGGTATAAATTTTGAACAACAAATTAGGAACAATTACCAATTTATTTGAAGGTAAAGAAATAAGAAGTATGTGGGATAGCGAAAAAGAAGATTATTTCTTTAGTGTTGTTGATGTTATAAGTGCTTTAACTGATGCTAATATTCCAAGAAATTATTGGAGTGATTTAAAAAGAAAGTTGATACAAGAAGGTAGTGAGTTGCACGAAAAAATCGTGCAACTGAAAATGAAATCTACAAAAGACAGTAAAAACTACTTAACAGATACACTAGATACTAAAGGAATATTAAGATTAATTGAGTCTATTCCTTCGAAAAAGGCAGAACCTTTTAAATTATGGCTTGCCAATTTAGGAAGCGAAAGAATAGATGAAGTGTTTGATCCAGAAATTGCTGTTAATAGAGCAGTAGAATATTATCGAAAAAAAGGTTATAATGATGAATGGATAAAGGCAAGATTAAACGGAATTGTTGATAGATTTAAACTTACTGATATTTGGCAAGAAGGAGGAATTACTAAACCGGTAGAATATGCCCTTTTAACTAATGAAATATATAAAGGTTGGTCAGAAATGACTGCTTCAGAATATAAAAAATTAAAAGGGCTTCATAAAGAATCCTTAAGAGATAATATGACTGATATAGAAGTTGCTCTTACAAATATTGGAGAAATAGCTACAAGAGATATTGCTATAGAAGAACATCCAATAGATTAAAAGAAAATTTAAGTGTGGCAAAACGTGGTGGGGGAGTTGCAAAAGGGGCAAAAGATTTATACGAAAAGGAGACTAAAAAATCTGCTATCTCTAAAAGTAATAGTTTAAATTATAAATATGTAGATGAAAAATTAATAGAAGATAAAAATATTTAATGAAGAAAAATTAAATGAGAGTATGGTTGTTTCCAAAGTGGAAAATATCACTAAATAAAGTGATTAAAGAAAAAACAGGAAGGAATGAAGTTCAAAATGGAAAATAGACAAAATTCAGCAAATATAAATTGTGCGATACGAATTTATGGAAACACTTAACAACTCTTTATAAATAAAGGAAATTGTTCAAAAAAGTTTTTCCATTTTTGAGAAAAAATTTTATTTAAAATATGTTTTATTGAAATTAGGAGGTGAATATATGTCTAATAAAATATTAGAAGTTCAAAACATAAAAGTTAATGTTACAAAATTAAACGATAATGATTATATTTGTATTTCTAATTTTGGTAAATATAAAGAAAGAAATTCAAAATCTGATGATATAATACGCAATTGGTTAAGAAATCGGATAACTTTAGAGTTTTTAGGTACTTAGGAATCAATTATAATCCAAATTTTAATTCCGTCGAATTCGACGGGTTTAGAAAAAATGCTGGTCTTCATACTTTTACACTTAATGTGACTGAGTGGTGTGAAAAAACTAATGCTATTGGTATTTATTCTAAGCGTGGAAAATATGGAGAAGAAGCTGATATTTTAAATGTTGTATTATTTCATACGATAGCAAAAACATGGAGAGAACTTAATCCTAATTTAGCAAAAAACTCTAATATTAGAGACTATGCTTCCATTAATGAATTAACAGTA
>CANQBI010000043.1 GCA_947589435.1 uncultured Bacilli bacterium | reverse complement strand
AATTCCACAATGAGTGACATAATAAGAAGACTCAAATATAAATGTTATTGGTTAAATAAGAAATTAATTCAAGTAAATAGATATTATGCTAGTAGTCAAATATGTAGTTGCTGTGGACATAAGAATAATAAAATGAAAGATATTAAAATAAGGGAATATAAATGTCCTGAATGTGGAATAGAGATAGAAAGAGATCTAAATGCGAGTCTAAACATAATGTATGAAGGAATAATGAGTTACTATAAAGAGATATATCAAAATTAAAAATAATAAATAATAATAAAATATAAAATAAAAATAAGTACGGCAGCGACTGTCGGAAATATGGCCTGTGGAGGAGTGAAATCCTAAGAAGCAGGAAAGATAAGCTGTGAGGCTTATCAAGGTGAAACGAAATAAATTTTAATTTAATAAGTTTTACTTTTGTTCTAGTCCTTAATATGTTAAAATATTAGGTAGTAATAAATTTAATTAGAGGTGTAATTATGGCTAAAGTTATTTCATTAGTTAATCAAAAAGGTGGTGTTGGTAAAACTACAACAAGTATTAATTTAGCAGCGGCTTTAGGTAAAGAAAATAAGAGAGTTTTATTAATTGATTTAGACCCTCAAAGTAATGCCACCACTGGTCTTGGACTTACGCAAGGCGATTTTGAGCATGATATATATGAAGTTTTAACTGGAAAATGTAGTATTGAAGAAAGTGTTATTAAAACTAGTTTTGAAAATTTAGCTATTATTCCATCAACATTAAATTTAGCAGGAATTGATGTCGAGTTTGTTAAAAAAATGTTAGATGACCAAAACTTTCATCAAAATGAACAATTAAAATTAGCTTTAAATGATATTAAAAAAGCTTTTGATTATATTATTATAGATTGTCAACCATCACTTGGGATTGGGACAATGAATGCTTTAGTTGCTAGTGATTCCGTTATAATACCAGTGCAATGTGAATTTTTTGCTTTAGAGGGAATTACGCAACTTCTTAATTCCATAATAATGGTTCAATCTAGTATGAATCCTCATTTGAGAATTGAAGGTGTTCTTTTAACAATGCTTGATGGTAGAACCAATATTGGTCTTGAAGTAATTGAAGAAATTAGAAAGTACTTTAAAGATAAAGTATTTAATACAATAATACCAAGATTAGTTAGATTAGTGGAGGCCCCAAGTCATGGTAAGCCAATTAATGAATATGATCCCACTAGTAGAGCAACCGAAGCTTATCATAATTTAGCAAAGGAAGTGATTGAGCGTAATGGAAACTAAAAAGAAAGCTCTAGGTAGAGGTTTAGAACAATTATTCACCAATAACAATGTGATTGATTTTGACAACTTCGAAAAAGAAATAGTGAAAGAAAGTAAAAATGATATTGTTAAAATTAAGTTAGAAGATATTAGAAGAAATCCTTACCAACCGAGAACTTATTTTAATGAAGATAGTTTAAAGGAACTAGCTACTTCTATCAAAGAATATGGGGTAGTGCAACCTATTTTAGTTAAAAAAAGTATTAAGGGTTATGAGTTAATTGCGGGTGAAAGAAGATTAAGAGCCTCTAAAATAGCAGGTTTAACTGAAATACCAGCCATCATTAAAGAGTTTACGGACCAAGAAATGATGGAAATTGCTTTAATTGAAAATATTCAAAGAGAAGATTTAAACCCAATTGATGAAGCAAAAAGTGTCTTAAATATTATTAATTTAAGAAATTTAACCCAAGAAGAATTTGGTAATTTATTTGGTAAAAGTAGAAGTTATGTTACCAATCTTTTAGGACTTTTAAAATTACCTAATGAAGTGCAAGATATGCTTGTTAAAAAAGAAATATCCGCATCTCACGGAAGAGTATTAAGTAAGTTAGAAGATGATAATAAAATTATTGAACTAGCGGAAAGAATAAAAAAAGAAAACTTAAATGTAAGAGAAATTGAAAAAATTGTTAGTGGTAAAGAAATGGTTAAAAGAAAACCCATAACAGTTAAAGAACATGATCCTAAATATGATATGTATGAAAGAGTAATAAGTGATAAAATAGGTAGTGTTGTTAAAATAAATAAAAATAAATTAGAAATAACTTTTGACTCTTTAAAAGATTTAGAAAGAATAATGGAGATACTAGATATTAAGATTGGAGAAGAATAATGGATAAAAGTTTTTCTTTAAATGATGAAGTTATTATGCGTAAGACTCATGCTTGTGGCAGTAATTTATGGACTATTACAAGAGTAGGAGTTGATATTAAAATTAAGTGTAATAACTGTGGTAGAGAAATTATGATGGATAGATTAGAGTTTCAAAAAAAGTTAAAGAAGGTGAATAAAATTGAGAAAATTACGGAAGAAAAATAGAAAAAAATTACATCCTTTGATGACTTATGTAGTTTTAATTATTATAACTATAGCATTAAGTGGCATACTACATTTATTAGATGTCCAAGCCACTTATTATAGTGTTAATAATGTAACTGGGGATGTAATGCCTATAACAGAAGTAGTTAAGTCTTTATTTTCTTTAAGTGGGGTAAAATATATATTTACAAACACGGTGGCTAATTTTGCAGATTTTACCGTTTTACCTAATTTAATTATTTTACTTATGGGTATAAGTATTATGGATAAAAGTGGGTTTTTACAAACAGCGATTACTTTAACAACGAAAAGATTAAAGAAAAAGACGGTAACATTTTTCTTTGTATTTTTCTGTGTTATTGCTTCCATCTTTGGTAATTTATCTTATTTAATATTTATTCCTTTAGGAGCTTTACTTTTCTATTATGGAAAGCGTAATCCTCAGATTGGGATAATTGCTTCTTTTGCAGCCCTTTCTTGTGGTAATGCGATAAATATTTTATTTACTAGTAGTGATTCGGCTTTATCAACTTATACTAATTTAATTACGAGTACGATTGATGGAAGACACCTAGTTAATGGTTTATCTTTCTTTGTTATTATGACTGTGGCTGTAATCCTTGTTTCTTACATCATAACAATTGTTACCGAAAACATTATTGTGAAAAAATTACCTAAATATGAATTTACGGAAAGTGAACTAGAAGAAGATATTGTTACCAAAGATGAGAAAAAAGGTATGATATATGCTTGTAGTAGTGCTTTTGTTTATATGATTATCTTTATTTATAGTATTATACCAGGACTACCTTTAAGTGGGGCCTTACTAGATTATAGTCAAACGGCTTATATTGATAAGTTATTTAGTGTTAATTCTTTCTTTAGTAATGGTTTTGTCTTTGTGGTCACTTTATTATTTATTATATTAGGTTTATTCTATGGAATTGGGGTTAAAACAATTAAAAATCATCATGACTTCTGTGATAACTTAGGTCATTCTTTAGATGGTATTGGAAATATGTTAGTTATGATTTTTTTAGCCAGTATCTTTATAAGTATTTTTAAACAAACTAATTTAGGAAATGTTTTAGTAGCATCCATTACCGATTTAATTCAAAATAGTAATTTTACAGGTTTACCTTTAATTATATTACTATTCTTAGGGGTATCCGTATGTACAATATTCGTGCCATCTAGTACGGCGAAATGGAGTATGATGTCAGCATCCATTGTTCCATTAATTATGCAAAATGGCATGAGTCCTGCCTTTGGGCAAGTAATATTTAGATTTGCAGAAGCTGGAGTAATGAATATTACGCCACTTCTAGCGTACTTCATTGTTTATTTAGCATTCTTAGAAAAGTATAACCAAAGTGAAGAAAAAATCCATGTTAGCGATTCCATTAAATATCAATTACCATATACGGCGATTATTAGTGTAACGTTACTTGTTTTAATAATTGTTTGGTATTTAATTGGTATGCCACTTGGAATAAGTAGTATTCCAACTATTTAGGGGGTGAAGAAATGAGTTTAAAAGCAGGTATAGTGGGACTTCCCAATGTCGGTAAGTCTACTTTGTTTAATGCGATAACTAAAAAACATATTTTAGCGGCCAATTATCCTTTTGCGACGATTGAACCAAATGTCGGAGTGGTAGTCGTTCCGGATACAAGACTGGACTTTTTAGTGGAGTTAAATAATCCCAAAAGTGTTGTTCCCACAACTTTTGAATTTATTGATATTGCGGGTCTTGTAAGTGGAGCATCCACGGGTGAAGGCCTAGGAAATAAATTCTTATCGCATATAAGAGAAGTTGATGCGGTGGTGGAAGTAGTAAGATGTTTTGATGATGAAAACATTACGCATGTAGAAGGCGCAACTGATCCAATTAGAGATGTCGAAATCATTAATACCGAACTTATTCTAGCGGACTATGAAATTGTGGCTAATCGACTTGGCAAAATTGAAAAGAAAGCGGAGACTACGAAAGATAAAGAAGCGGTTAAAGAAGTAAATGTTTTAAAAAGAATTAAAGAGGCTTTAGAAAAAAGTATTCCGGCTAGATTACTTGAATATAGTGAAGATGAATTAGATATAATAAAAAACTTTAATTTAATAACTTTAAAAAAGATTATTTATGTGGCTAATGTATCAGAAGAAGCAGCATCTGTTAATGATAATGAATATTCTTTAAAATTAAAAGAATATGCGGAAAAAGAAAATGCGGGTGTCGTGGTTATGTGCGCTAAATTAGAAAGTGATTTAGCCGATTATACCGATGAAGAACGAAATGCCTTCTTAAAAGATTTAGGCATTGCCAATAGTGGTCTTGATAAATTAATTTTTGCTACTTACGATTTACTGGGACTTGCCACCTTCTTTACCCAAGGGCCTGATGAATGCCGGGCTTGGACTTTTAAAAAGGGAAGTACGGCTCCTAAATGTGCCGGGATAATCCATAGTGATTTTGAAAAAGGATTCATTAAAGCGGAAGTTATGAGTTTTAATGATTTAAAAGATTATGGCAGTGAACTTAAAGTTAAAGAAGCTGGAAAATTAAGACTTGAAGGTAAAGATTATTTAATGCAAGATGGCGATATATGTTTCTTTAGATTTAATGTTTAATTAATAAAAGGTAACATCAAAAATGTTATCTTTTTAACAACTTTATGGTTTACAAAATTAGATAAAAAGTATATAATGTAAACAAGGAGGCAATTATGTTCGGAAGAAATATAAAAAAATATCGTTTATTATCGGGATTATCTATGCGAGAAATGGCTAATTTACTTGGAGTATCTCATCAAACTATTAAAAAATATGAAGATGGAACAATGGCTCCCAATTCCAAAAGATTAATTGCTATATCTAAAATATTAAATGTTAAAATATCTGATTTAGCTTATTCTTATAAAGTGCCTAATTTAAAATATGATAATTTTAGAAAAAGTGCCTCTTTAAGTAAGAAAAAAGAAGATGGTTTAATTATGGCTATAGGTGATGAAATCGGAAAATATATAGAAATATTAAATTATGGAGACGAGACTTATAGTTTTGATAAAAAGAAATGGACTTTTGATGTTGATGATTTAGAATCTTTAGAGGGAATTGCTTTAAAGGTTAGAAAACTACTCGGAGTTAAAGATAATTGTGCCATTGAAAATTTAACTAATAAATTAGAAGATAATAATTTTTTAATCTTAGAAGTAAACTATGAAGATAAATTTGATGGCTTTTCGGAAATTGTTAACAATTTAGCATTTATCATCTTATCTTCTAAAGAAGGTTATCGTAATAGGTTTACTTTAGCCCATGAACTAGGTCATTTAATATTAAACTTTAAAGAAGACTTATCTTCAAAAGAAAAAGAAATATATTGCAATTATTTTGCCTCTGCTCTTTTAATGCCCGAAGAGGCAATGAGACATGAACTTGAAATAAGTAAAAGAAAAATGGCGAATAATGTTTCTTTAAATGAAATATTATTAATAGCAAGAGAATATCAAGTATCATTAAGGGCGGTGATAATGCGATTATATACTCTTGATATAATTGATGAAAATAAGAAAAAAAGTTTATTTATGAGTTTATCAAAATTAGGATTAAAAAGAGAAGAAGTAAAGAATATAAATGAACATCCTTTAAGAAGAAATAAAATAATATTTAGATTAGAAGCTGAGAATATCATAAGCAGTAAAGAAGTGATTAAATATTTGGGGGTAACAACGTATGAGTACTTTAAATCCGATTTTGATAGTGGATGTTAATGTTTTAATTCATATAGAAAAAGCAGGACTTCTTAAGGAATTAGTTAACGATAAAAATATTAGAATAGTTGATTTAGTATTTTGTGAAGAATATGAATATAAGAAAAATTTAGCCTCAAAAAGTGTAGAAAAAATAAAACAAATAGAACTTAACGAAGACCAAGTTTTTGAGGCCCATAAATTATTTGAAGAAAGTCCCAGAAATAGCATTTTTGATTATTATTGTTATGTGGCCGCAAGAGATAATAACTATAGTTTATTAACAGGAGATTGGAAATTAAAAAAGAAAATAAAAGATATTCCTGTTCATGGGGCAGTATGGTATGTTCAAAGATTAAAAGAAAAAGGAATAATAGATAATAAAAAGTTAAAAGAAGTATACAAAATATGGCTTAATGACCCTAGAGTTTATATTGATGAAACTTTACTTAAAAATCTTTTAAATGAAATAGAAAAAGAATTAGTAAAAGAGTGAGATAATTGTTTACTTTTAAGCCTATTTTTGGTATACTATATGGCGAGTAAATTGATTACTCCTTGCTTTTTTGAAACAAAAAAAGCCAAATGACCATAAGGAGGTGGAATGAATGACAAACTATGAAATTATGTTTATTGTTAAAAGTACTTTAGATGATGCAACACTTAATAATGTTGTTAAAGAAATTCAAAAGTTAATAACTAGCAATAAAGGTAAAGTTGTTGAATTCAAAGATATGGGTAGAAAGAAACTTGCTTATCCAATTAATAAAGAAGTAAGTGGTTTTTATTATCTAATTAATGCGGAAGCTACTCATGAAGTAATTCAAGAATTTGATCGTAAACTTCGTATTAACGAAAACGTTATAAGACATTTAATATTAAAAAAAGAAAGCGAGTAAAATCATGAATAAAGTATTATTAGTAGGAAGACTTACAAGGGATCCAGAACTTAGAACAACACCAAGCGGTATGGCCGTAACGAGATTTACAATTGCGGTTTCCCAAAATTTCGTTGGTAAAAATGGGGAAAGAGGAACCGATTTTATCAACTGTAGTGCTTGGGGAAGACAAGCTGACAATATTTCTAAATACTGTCATAAAGGAACACTCGTATCTGCTGAGGGAAGAATAAGAACTAGTAGTTATGATGCCCAAGATGGTACTAAGAGATATACAACAGAAGTTGTTTGTGATACTGTTAATTTCTTAAGTCCAAAAAATTCTAGTGAAGGTAGTACAAGTAGTAGTTATCAAAATAATTCTATACCAACGAATGAAGAAGCTAATTTAGATATTCCGGATATGAATTTAGAAACGGCTGATTTAACAGAAGATCCTTTCAAAAGTTTTGGCGAAGAAATAACTTTAAGTAGTGATGATTTACCATTTTAATTAAAGGAGGAAGAATAATGGCTGAATTTTATCGCAAGAAAAAGAAAATATGCCAAATGTGTGCGGGTAAAAGCGTAGATTATAAAGATGTAATGATTATTAGTAAATACATAAATGAAAAAGGTAAAATTTTACCTAGAAGAGTTACTGGGGCATGTGCAAAACATCAAAGACATATTGCTGAACAAGTTAAATATGCTAGATTTATGGCTTTAATTCCATACGTTAAATAATTAGAAGTTCACATTTTTTGTGAATTTTTCTTTTGTATCCCTATATTAAACTAGATAATTAATGGAGGGAAAAATAATGGAAAAAAGACTTTTAGAAAGTATTTTAGAAGAAATAGAAAAGGATAATAAAATAACAGAAAAAAAACTAGCGCAAATTTTTGAGGTATCCGAAAGAACGATTAGAAGGTATATTTATAAACTTAAAAAGAGGGAAAAAATAGTCCTAATAGGTTTAGGAAGAAAAAGAGAGTGGAAAGTATTATAAAATATCTTAAATATATGATATAATAATATAGACATTTATAGGAGGTAATATGAAAGTTATTTTGCTAGAAGATGTTAAGGGGAAAGGTAAAAAGAATGATATAATTAATGTATCCGATGGATATGGTAACAATTATCTCATTAAAAACAAACTAGGAGTATTATATACAGAAGGTAGTAAAAAAGTTTTAGATAAAGAAATGGAACTTAAAAAGAGTGAAGAAGATGTCTTAGTTTCTAAATATCAAGAAATTCAAAAAAAATTAGAAAATAAAACTTTGAAATTTAAAGTTAAAGTAGGGACTAATGATAGAGTATTTGAAAATATTTCTACCAAGCAAATATGTGAGGAACTAAAGAAAAATGGTTTTGATATTCCCAAAAAATGTTTAAAAATAGAAGGGAATATTGACTCTTTAGGAGTTCATAATGTAATGGTAGAATTACATAAAAAGGTGAAATTTAATATAAAAATAGAAGTTAGTAAGTAGGTGATTTTATGGCCAGAGTGATGCCTTCTTCCAAAGAAGCAGAGATGAGTGTTTTAGGAGTATGTTTTATTGATAATTCTTTAGTAGATACAGTATGTGAAGAAGTATCCGAAGATATGTTTTTTGATGAAAGAAACAAGTTTTTATTTAATGCCATAAAAGATTTACATGAAAGTGGTAATCCCATTGATGCCGGGATGATTAAAGAAGAGTTAGATAAGAAAAAAAGACTTAATACAATAGGAGGGCTACCTTATATAAGTGAAGTTATTGACTCCGTTATTACAACGGCTAACTTAAATTATTATTTAAATATTTTAAAAGAACATGCGACAAGAAGAAATTTAATTAATACAGCCACCGAGATTATTAATGAAGCTTATGATGAAGAAAGTGTTACCAATGTCTTAGATAATGCGGAAAAGAATATTTTAAATGTGGTTAAAACAAGAGAAGTAAAAGACTTTGTACCAATTGCCGAAATCTTAAGAAGAGCCCAAGCTAAGTTAGAGGAACTTGCCAAAACTAAAAAACTTATTACAGGACTAGAAACTGGTTTTTATGATTTTGATAAAATAACTACTGGATTTCAACCTGGTGAACTTATCATTCTAGCGGCTCGTCCTGGTATGGGAAAAACAGCCCTAGCTTTAAATATGGCAACATATGCGGCGAGAACGACTAAAAAAGCGGTGGCTATATTTAACTTAGAAATGCCTGCGGAACAACTTGTTAATAGAATAATAAGTGCCCAAGGGGGTATTGATGGTTACAAATTACAAACTGGTTCCATGCAAGAAAGAGATTGGAAAAGATATAATGAAGCGATGAATAATTTGGCTGAGACCAATCTTTATATTGAAGATAATTTAGGTATTACCATATCTGATATTAAGGCTAAATGCAGAAGACTTGCGAATATGCCGGAAGGCTTAGGACTAGTAGTTATCGATTACTTACAATTAGTTACCACAGGTAATAAAAGAGTGGAATCAAGACAAGTAGAAGTATCGGAAATAAGTAGAAGTTTAAAGACAATGGCCTTAGAACTTGGGGTTCCCGTTATTGCGTGTGCCCAACTTTCTCGTAATGCTGAAAGAAGAGAAAGTAACATGCCAATGCTTGCCGATTTAAGAGAGTCTGGTTCAATTGAACAAGATGCCGACATGGTTTTATTTATTAATCGTAAAGATTACTATGAAGCGAAAAAAGATCAAAATGAGAAAATAGTTCCTGCTGAACTAGTCCTTGCTAAGCATAGAAAAGGTTCTTTAGGGACAATTGACTTATTATTTGAACTTAATATGAGTGCCTTTAGAAGTGTTGCGAAAAGTTTTGAGGAAGAGTAAGAATGAAATTTAGAGAGAAAATTATAACTGAATTAATATGTATTGTGATTATCTTTTTATTCTTTTTAGTTAACAGTGTTTATCAAAAAGATAC
>CANQBI010000042.1 GCA_947589435.1 uncultured Bacilli bacterium | reverse complement strand
AGCAGCGAGGAGTAAAGAGGAATTAGAAAGTTTAGTTACAGATGAAAGTGACAAAGGAATATTAAAAGAATTGGAGGTATTAAAAATGAATGAAGAATTTATGGGATTATATTATGATGCGAAGAAAGTAAATCAAAAGATCGAGAACTCAATAAGATTAGAGGGCGAAAAATATGGCTTAAGAAAAGGAATTAAACAAGGCATTGAACAAGAAAAATGCCAAAATATTAAGAATATGTATAATCAAGGTTTACCTATTCAATTAATAGCTAAATGTACTAATATTACAATAGCTAGAGTAAAAGAAATATTAAAGAAAAATTAAAGTTTATGGTATTATATTAAAAGGTACTTATAAATGGAAATATTTTAATTAAGAAAGGATAATTATAAATGAAAGAAAAGTATTATATTACTACAGCAATAGCTTATACATCAGGAAAACCTCATATTGGAAATACTTATGAAATAGTACTAGCCGATGCTATTGCCCGTTATAAGAGATTTTTAGGGTATGATGTGTATTTTCAAACTGGAACTGATGAACATGGCGAAAAGATTGATAAGAAAGCTAAAGAAGCGGGAATTACTCCTAAAGAGTATGTCGATAAAGTAGCTATGGAAATTAAAAATATCTGGGATATTATGAATACTAGTTATGATAAGTTTGTCAGAACTACAGATGAAAATCATGAAAAGATTGTGCAAAAGATTTTTAAGAAAATGTATGATAAAGGGGATATTTATCTAGGAAAATATAAAGGCTTATATTGTGTACCATGTGAATCTTTTTGGACAGAAACACAACTTGTAGATGGCAAATGTCCGGATTGTGGTCGTGAGGTCGAAGAAAGAGTGGAAGAATCATATTTCTTTAAACTAAGTAAATATCAAGATAGATTAAGAGAATATATTGAAACTCATCCGCATTTTATTGAACCAGAAGCTAGAAAAAATGAAATGATTAATAATTTTATAAAGCCAGGATTGCAAGATTTATGTGTATCTAGAACTGCTTTTGATTGGGGTATACCAGTTGATTTTGATCCAAAACATATTGTTTATGTTTGGTTAGATGCTCTTACTAATTATATTACTTTTATTGGATATGATCCTGAGGGAAGTAATGAAGAATTTAAAAAATGGTGGCCAGCTGATTTACATTTAATTGGGAAAGATATCATTCGTTTTCATACCATTTATTGGCCATGTTTCTTAATGAGCTTAGATTTACCTTTACCTAAACAAGTATTTGGTCATCCATGGTTAATTATGAGTGATGGTAAAATGAGTAAAAGTAAGGGTAATGTTGTGTATGCTGATCGATTAGTTAAATATTTTGGGGTAGATGCTGTACGTTATTATTTATTACATGAAATACCATTTAGTAGTGATGGAATATTTACTTATGAATTATTAATTCAAAGAATAAATGGGGATTTAGTTAATATTTTAGGTAATTTAGTTAATCGAACAATGGCGATGGCTCATAAATATTTTTCAGGAATAGTAAATAATCCTCAAATAAAAGATGAACTTGATGATGACTTAATTAAGTTAGTTAATGAGTTAGAAGAAAAAGTAAATAATAAAATGGATAAATTAGAAATTGGGGAAGCTATAGATCAAATATTTGATGTATTTAGAAGATGTAATAAATATATTGATGAAACAATGCCATGGAGTTTAGCTAAAGATGAAAACTTAAAAGAACGATTAGAAACGGTTTTATATAATTTATTAGAAGCGATTAGAGTTGGAGCTGTATTTTTAAGTTCGTTTTTACCAGATACGAGTGAAGCTATTTTAAAACAATTAAATACTGATAATAAAGAAAAGAAATTTAGAAATGATTTAGAATATAATTTAAAGGAAGCCGAAATTCTTTTTCAAAGAATTGATGAGGCAAGTAAATTAAAAGAAATTGAAGATAATAATTAATCTTCTTTTTTAAAAGGAGTAATATTATGTGGGATACACATTGTCATTTATTTAAGGAATATTATGAAGATATATATGAAGTAATTAATAAGGCTAAAGAAAATGGAATAAATAAAATGATTACGGCGGGGTGTGATGCTAAAACTAATAAAGAAGTATTAGAAATAATAAAAGAAAGGGGAGTTTATGGGGCAATAGGGATACATCCTGAAAGTGTTTTAGATTATAAAAAAGAAGATTTAGATTTTATTAAAGAGAATTTAAATAATAAAAAAATTATTGCAATGGGGGAAATTGGTTTAGATTATCACTATAGTAAAGAAAATCGGGAAGAACAAATTAAACTATTCGAATCTCAACTTGAAATAGCCGAGGATTATCATTTACCAGTAGTTGTGCATATGAGAGAAGCAACAAATGATACAATCGAATGTTTAAAGAAATATAAGGTAAAAGGGGTAATTCATGCTTTTAGTGGTAGTTTAGAAACAGCAAAAATATTTTTAAAAATGGGCTTTAAATTAGGAATTAACGGGGTTATTACATTTAAAAATTGTAATTTAAAAGAAGTAATTGAACAATTGGATTTAAGTAGTATTGTTTTAGAAACTGATGCCCCTTATTTAACCCCTGTTCCGTTTAGGGGTCAAAGAAATGAACCAAGTCATATTAAAGAAATAGCCGAATTTATTTGTGATATTAAAAAAATAAGTTTAGAAGAATTAGTTAAAATTACCAATCAAAATGTTCTTCAAATTTTTGACATTAAGGGTGATTTTTGATAAAATTAGAGTCATAGATTTGAGGTGAAGTTAGACTTGAACAAAAATATATTTAGAAGTATTAAAAGAGTAATTGAACTTTCTTTAATTTTACTTGTAGTTATTTTTGTAGAATCTAGCACCAATAAGAAAGAAATTAAGATTTTAAATGATAGTTATAATAAAGCAATAGATTTATCAACCATGGCTTTAAAGTTAAAAGAAGATATTAAAAATGATTTATATAGTGCTAAAGATACCTTTACCGGTGATTTAACCGGATATGGAGCTGATTGTGCTTTATGTAGTGGGCGTTTAGCATGTCTTCCTAATTATTATGTTAAAGATGGTACAGATACTTATACGGATTTAACATATGGAACGGTTAGAATTGTAGCTTCTTCAAAGAATTTAGCTTGTGGGACAGTTTTAAGATTTAATAATCCGAAAATTTCTAGTGAACCAATACTAGCTATTGTTTTAGACCGTGGTGTTTTAGGTAATGATTTAGATTTATTAACTCCTAGTGAAGCTTATGCTTATCAATATATAGGACGAACATCAATTACTTATGATGTATTAAGAAACGGCTGGTAAGAGGCTGTTTTTTTCTTAAGATAAGGAGACTAAAATAAAATGGAATATATTCGAGCCAAAAAAAAATTAGGTCAAAATTTTTTAAAAAATCAACATATTATAGAAAAGATTGCTAATTCAATTAACACTGAAAAAAATGATTTAATTATCGAAATTGGTCCGGGAATGGGAGCTTTAACAAAGGAGTTAAAGAAAAAGAATTCTTTTTTAGTTTGTTATGAAATTGATGAAAGAATGGCGGAGTATTTAAATAATTTAGTAGATAATAAAACTAAAATAATATATCGAGATTTTTTACAAACAGAGGTAAGAGATGATATTAAAGATATACCTTATCAAAATGTTTATGTAATTGCGAATATTCCTTATTGTATTACTTCACCAATATTAAAAAAGTTAACTAAGTTAGATATAGTTAAAAAAATTACTTTGTTAGTGCAAAAAGAAGTGGCAGAACGAATAATTAGTGATGATAATGTTTTGGCGGTAAGTTTAGATTTTTATTATACAAAAAAAATATTATTTAATGTTGCGAAAAATAATTTTGTGCCAGTTCCTAAGGTAGATAGCGCGGTGATTAGTTTAGAAAGAAAAACTGAAATTCTTGATAAATATGAAGAAGCTTATTTAAAATTGGTAAAAGAATCTTTTAGTAAAAGAAGAAAAGTACTTAAAAATAATTTAGTTAATTATAATTTTAAAGATATAGAGAAAGTTTTAAAAGAACTTGGATATAATGATAGAGTGCGGGCTGAAGATATGAATCCCCAAGATTTTTTAACAATTGTAAAGTTTTTAGAAAGAAATTAAGCAAAATTTTCTTTCTTTTTTCATATATTTTAGTGGTGAAGAAAATCATGCAAATTAAAAAAGGGGATTTAGTGACCAGGAAGAGTTATCAAAATGATACGTTATTTAAGGTTGTTAATATAAAGGGGAATACTTGTTATTTAAAGGGGATTGATGTGCGGCTTTATGCAGATAGTGATATGAGTGATTTAGAAAAAGCTAGCGAAGAAGATCAACAAAAATTAACAATTGATATTCCCGAAGATAATATAGACGAAGATAAACTTACGCGAAGCGAATTTTTTTATTTACCAGGTAAAATTTTGCATTTAGATGGTGATTCAGAATATTTGGATAGATGTTTAGATTATTATAAAAAACATCGAGTTTTGGCGATTGGGAAAAAAATAAGAGAAGTAGATGTACCCTTAAAAATTAGAGATTTACTGATAGAATATAAACCAGATATTGTAATAATTACGGGACATGATGCTTATTTTAAGAAGAAAGGGAATATTAATGAT
The DNA here is from genome assembly GCA_947589435.1 of uncultured Bacilli bacterium. Taxonomy (GTDB): domain Bacteria; phylum Bacillota_I; class Bacilli_A; order RF39; family UBA660; genus SIG200. The sequence continues at coordinate 5,520 of CANQBI010000042.1, read as the reverse complement.
TTAAGAAATTATAAGAATACGGAAAATTTTGTTAAAGCAGTAAGGGAATGTCGAAGTTATGAGAAAAGTCATGAAAAATTAGTTATTATCGCGGGAGCATGTCAGTCTAATTATGAAGAATTAATTAAAGCGGGCGCTAATTTTGCTTCAAGCCCCAAAAGGGTAAATATACACTGCTTAGATCCAGCGATTATTGCTACGAATATGGCTTTAACAGAAAGAAGTAAAGAAATTGATTTAGTATCTTTATTAGAAAAAACAAAGTATGGTAAAGATGGGATGGGTGGCATTATAAGTAATGGACTCATGTATGTGGGTTATCCAAGATAAAAGGGGGAAAAATGAATTTAGATACGATTAAAAATGAAATAGCTAATCATTTAAATAAGCAAGTTTTAATTAAAGTTTATGGAATGCGTAATAAAAATTATGAAGTAAGAGGAGTTATTTCGGGAGTATATCCGGCAATTTTTACTGTAAATCAAGATGGTCTAGAAAAAAGCTTTAGTTATTCTGATGTAGCGACAAAAGAAATTATTATCAAGTATATGTAAAAGTACTTGATTAGTTTAAAATTATCGATTAAAATAATTATATAAGTTCTATAAGACTTTAGAAGGAGTGACAACATGGATATTACATCAGTAAATGTTCGTGCATTTGAAAAAGAAGGAAATAGAATGAAAGGTATTGCAACTATCGTTTTAAATAATGCTATTGCAATTCATGACATTCGCATTATTGAAGGCGATAATGGCTTATTTATAGCTATGCCTAGTAGAAAAACTGCTACAGGTGAATATCGCGATATTGCTCATCCAATTAATACAGATGTACGTACTGCTTTTCAAGAAGCTATTTTGAAAGAATACAATAAAGTAATTTCTGAATCAGCTAGTGAAGAATAGACCTAAATAGTTAGGTTTATTTTTTTGGTCTAATTTCTTTAATTTAGCATAATATTTATTAAAGGAAGAATGAATATGGAAAAAGAAATGGACAACTTGTCGTTATCAGGACATGAACTTAGAATAAGTGATCGTAAAGAAATATATTTAACAGGAATAAAAAAAATAACTAGCTTTGATAATGAAGAATTTTTAATGGAAAGCACAATGGGAGTTATTTTATTAAAAGGAAATAATTTGGAAATACTTAGATTAGATACACATGATGGAAATGTCAGAATAAAAGGAAAAATTAATAGTTTTACGTATTTAGAAGAAAATATGAAACAAAATAGTGAAAGTTTCTTTAGTAAGTTATTTAAATAATGGATTATAAAATACAGTTAATTTCGTTAATTTTTTCTTTTTTTTATGGTATTTTCTTTTATATAACTGGTTATTTTAATTATAATTTACTGAAGAAAAGTAATTTAGTTTTACAATATATTATTTCTTTCTTTTATGCTCTTGATGTAGCTTTACTCTATATTTTATTAATGTATAAAATTAATTATGGAGTAATTCATATTTATTTTGTAGGAATTTTGGTAATAGGTTATATTTTTGGAATAGTAAATGTTAAAAAATTACGAAAAAAATGTCAAGTTATTAAAGCTAAATTGAAAAAGTGAAAAAAATGTGCTAGGATAGGTTTAATAATAGGAGATTAAATTATGAGTAATAGGGGTATAACGAAAAAGATTAAAAGAAGACTTACTTTTTTATCTGGGGCTATTTTAGTATTAGTTGGAGTAATTATTGCCAGTGTATTTAATGATATGCGTCAAGTTTTAAAAAATAAAAATGAAATAGTAGTTTTAGAACAAGAGTATAAAGAATTATTGAAAAAAGAAGAATCTTTACAATCAGAAATTACTAAATTACAAGATAGTGATTATGTTGCAAGATATGCGAGGGAAAAGTATTCTTATTCTTTACCAGGAGAAGTAATAATTAAATTACCAAGTGAATAAAGAGTTTAACTCTTTTTTTTTATTTAGTTTATAGTTATAATATATAAGCAAGTGGTTGATATGGAAAAGTTAATGGAAATTAAAGATTTAACGATATTTGGAAGTAAGGATAAAATATTAGATGGAATTACTTTAACCTTTTATAAGGGTTTTAGTGTGTTTTTAACGGGGGTATCAGCGGCAGGTAAGACGGCATTATTAAAAGAGATTGGTTCAATGAATAGTCCATTTGTAAAAAGTTATAAAAGTTATCAAGTAGTTTTGGAAGATAAAATATTAAAAAAGGGTTTAGTAAGAAGTAATTATAATTTTGAAGATTTAAGTGAAGAAGAAATGGATATAGTTCTATTTTTAAATATAAAAGAAATTTTAAATAAAAAAATAGAAGATTTAACTAATAAAGAAATGGGAAGATTAAAACTATGGGATGCTTTAAGAAAAAAACCGAAGTTATTATTTATTGACCAAGTATTAGAAGAATTTAGAGTTAATGAAAGATCACGAATTATTAATTATATTATTAATAGATTAAAGATAACTATTTGTTATGCAGGAAGTAATATAGAGGATGCTTTGTTTTTTCCTTATATGGTAGTTTTAAATGAGGGAATCGTTGCAATTGAGGGAAAAACTTTACAAGTTTTAGAGGAAGAAAAGTTATTAAAAAGATTAGGGGTAGGATTACCTTTTATTGTTGATTTATCTTTACAACTTAAGTTATATGGATTAGTGGATAAAGTATATGATGATAAAAGAAAGTTAGTTGAAGCATTATGGAAGTAAATAAATATATTAATAAAGGACATGTTGTAAGTTTTAGTAATTTTAAAAGAGATGATTTTAAAGATTATGAAATTATTACAACAGAAATATTAGATTCCGATACTTTAGTTTTAGATTATATGGAAAGTTTAGGATATAATTTAGAAAAGATTAAAGCTAGTTTGCAAATGGTTAATGGTGAAGAAAAGTTATTAACGAGAAACTTATTAACACTTTCTTCTTCAGAAATTTTAAGAGTTAAGTTAATGCAAAAACTTATGGACAATGAAGAAGTAATTATTTTAGAAAATTGGGATAGATATTTTATGGAAAAAGATTGGCAATTTTTTAAAAAGTTATTTAAGAAATTAGCTAAAAGGTATAATAAAGCCATTGGGATAATTTCAGATAATGTAGGATTTATGATAGATCTAGTTGATATGTTAGTGATAAAAAAGAGTGAAAATGAAGTATTAGAATTTTCGGGGAAAGACTTTTATAATGAAAAGATATATAAGTATTTAGATAAACCTAAAGTAATTGATTTTGTATCTTATTTGAAGAAAAATAATAAGAATTTAGATTATTATAATTATGTGGAAATGAAGGAATTGTTGAAGGCAATTTACCGAAAGGGGTAGAAATGAAATATTTTATTAAGATTGCATATGATGGAAGTAAGTTTTATGGTTTTCAAAGACTTAAAGGGAAAAAGACGGTCCAAAAAGAATTAGAAAAGGCTTTAAGTATTATTAATAAAAAAGAGGTAGTGGTTAAAGGAGCAGGAAGAACGGATGCTTTGGTTCATGCTTATAATCAAGGAGTCCATTTTGTTTTAGATTATGATATTCCGCCCGAAAGACTTAAGGAGGCAATTAATAGCATTGTTTTTCCGTATATTAAAGTAAGGGAATGTCGGAAAGTAGATGATAATTTTCATGCCCGATTTGATGTTGTAAGTAAAACTTATGTTTATAAAATATATACGGGAGATTATAATCCTTTTAAGTATGATTATTTTTTAGAATATAGTAATAATGTTGAGATAGATAAATTAAAGGATGTAGCAAATATTTTGATAGGTAAACATGATTTTCATAATTTTGTTGCCGGGATAAGAGATAATTATAATGCTGAGGTTTTTAAAATAGATTTTAAAGTGTTAGATGAAGAAATCTGGATTATTTTTGAAGGGAAAAGTTTTTATCGATATATGGTGAGGAATATGGTTGGCGCGATGCTAGATTATAATGAAGGTAAATGTGATTTGGAAACGATTAGAAAAATGATTGAAGATAAAAATTATAATAAGCAACTTAGGACGGCACCAGCACAAGGGTTATATTTGGCAGATGTAAGTTATAAAAATTTATAATCAATACAAAAAGTTAGAGAAAAAGTAAAGTTTTTGCACTGCTAATACAAAAACTTTAATGTTTATTTTATTATTAATGTATAAATTTAAGGGGAAAAATTGTATGATAACAAGAAATCAATATTTAGATTTGTTAAGAAGATTTAAAGATAAGGAAATAATAAAAGTAATAACAGGTGTTAAAAAATGTGGAAAATCTACATTATTAGAAATTTATAAAGATTATTTATTGAATAATGGTATAACGGAAGAACAAATAATTAGTATTAATTTAGAAGATTTAAAATATAATTTTATAAATGATTATATGTCTTTGTATAATTACATCAATGATAAATTAAATACTGATAAACAAAATTATATTTTTATAGATGAAGTACAAAAAATAGATGAATTCCAAAAAGCAGTTGATAGTCTTTTTATCAAAAAAAATGTTGATTTATATATCACTGGTTTTAATGCTTATTTTTTATCAAGTGAATTAGCTACGTTGCTATCCGGAAGATATATCGAAATAAAAATGTTGCCTCTGTCTTTTAAAGAATATAAGGAATATTATAAAGATTTAAAAAATGAAGATTTATATCAAAAATATGTATCATTTGGTTCACTACCATTTACAACTTCATTAAATTCGGAAGATGATGTAAGTTTATATATTAGTAGTATATATAATGATATAATTATAAAAGATGTTATGACAAGAAAGAAAATTGTTGATGAAGCGATGTTAAGAAGTGTAGCTAATTTTATGATGGATAATATTGGTAATATTGTTTCAACAAATAATATAGCAAATAAAATGATTAGTGATGGTCGAGATATAAATGTCAGGACAGTGGAAAAATATTTAGAGGGTTTTACAGAGTCGTTTTTCTTATATAAAGTCTCTCGGTATGATATAAAGGGAAAACAATATTTGAAAACTGGAGAAAAATATTATGTTTTTGATTTAGGGTTAAGATATTTTATATTGGGACGAAAATTAGGTGATTATGGGCATGTTTTAGAGAATGTTGTTTATTTAGAATTACTTAGAAGGGGTTATGATGTATTTATTGGTAAAGTTGATGAATATGAGGTAGATTTTGTTGCTATTAATTATAATGGAAAAATGTATGTCCAAGTTGCTGATACACTAAAAGGTATTGATGAAGATAATAATAAAGTATTAGAACGAGAATTAAGAGTTTTGAAAAAGATAAATGATAATTATGAAAAAATGATTTTAACATTAGATAAAATACCTTTAGTTAATGAAGATGGAATAAAAATTAGAAATGTTTTAGATTGGTTATTAGATAAATAATCTGATTTGTAATTGAAATAAATATTTAATTATTTTATACTATAGATAACAATAGAAAAGAGGATAACAATGAAATTAGAAAGATTTAAGAAAAATAAAAAATTAAGAAATATCCTCCTAACTCTAGGGCTAATCAGCGTTCTGGGGGGGGGG
>CANQBI010000041.1 GCA_947589435.1 uncultured Bacilli bacterium | reverse complement strand
TTAGGCAAAAAAGTTAGAAAAAGTTTTCAACATTTTTTCTAACTTTTTATTTCCTTTATTTTTTACGGAAACTCAAAATTAATATATAAATATTTTAACATATTATAAATAAAAAATATATTACTAATCTTTATTTATAATTTTACTTTTAGGATAAGGCTTTCTTTCATCAGTCATATAAAGTAAATAGTCAACTGATACATTATAAAACCTAGCCAGTCTTTTTAGACTTTCAATAGGTATTTGTCTTTTGCCTATTTCATAATAACTATAAGTAACCTGATTAACATTAAGTATTTCACTTAAATCCTTTTGCTTTAAGTCTCTATCTTCTCTAATTTCTTTTAATCTATTCATAAATATTACCTCTTAATGTCAATTTTATATTAAAACAAAATGTTTTATTGATTTTTTAAACATTTTGTTTTAAAATGTATAGTGTATAAAACATATTGTTTTAAAAATGATTGCTGTATTCGGTATTTGAAACATATAAAAAGGATTGGTAAAGATGATAAAAGAAAAATTAGATGATAAAACTTTAAAGAAAATATTATTTGGAATAATTATTTTAATTATTATAACTTTAATAAGTATTGTAATAAAAGATACTCATGCTTATTATAATTATGAGATGGCTCCAGTACCTATATTTACAGGAAAAGTAGGAAACTTTGCCGGAGAAGGAGAATCAGTAAAAACAGGACCATTAACTGATAAAAATACCGATGTAAATATAATCTTTTATACTCAAATGCCTGATAATCCTGATAAATATAAAGAAAACCCCACAGTGGCTTTAGTTGGATATAAAATAAATAACGAAAAATCAAATTGTTATCCAGCATACGGAGGAGAAGCAACATATCAGGGTAATCAAGATAGTAGTTATTATACTATAAAAGAAGATGGAACAGTTCATATAGAATATACTGAAACGAAACCAACTCAAATAACTTGTAGATTATATTATGATAGAGATAAACTATCAGATGTTATTATCTATGTTTATATAGAAGATAGTTCGGGAGATAGAAAGTATGAAGGTAAAACTTATAAACTTTATAATCAAATACCAGAAGGTTATTCAATGACAGAATATAAATGCAATAGTACAACCTCAAAAACAACGTTTACATATGATACTGATGGATTTCATATAGATACAGATGGACCAAATACTTGTTATGCATACTTTAGTAAAAGTTAGGAGCGAAAATAATGAAAAGAAAATTATTAATAATTTTAATAATAATATCTATATTATTCGAAGGAGTATTTATTTATCATTTATTTACTCCGATAAATAATAAAGAATTAGAAGAAGTAAATATAAAAAATTTATCAAGTGATGATAAATCAATAGCTATAATGGTTCAAAATGAAGATGATAGTTGGGAAGAAGCAACTGATAGAAGTAAATGGCCGAGTAAAGAAGATTATGGCTATATGGGAGCAGAATGTACAGATAGTGAAGGCACAGCAATACCAAGTGATAATATATTAAAGTTTGATTTAATGACATATCATGCTACAATAGATACAAAAAATAGTATTTATTGTACGCTTTATTTTGCTAAAGGTAGACCATTATTACAAGTATTAGAAGATAATAAAGGCTCATCATTAAATCTATCTGCAGCCGTTGATGGAATGTATAGGTATAAAGGAACAACAAGTGTAGTAAATAATAATTATATATGTTTTGGAACAGTTGATAAAAATGAATGTACAAAAACATCACCTGATAAATACATGTATAGAATAATAGGAATAACAAGTGAAGAAAGAACAGAGAATAATGGACAAAATATAATGTGGAAAAAAGACCAATTAAAAATAATCAAAGCAATACCATCGAATGAACTTCAAATATGGTATACTGATTACTCAAGTGCTAAAGAGTGGGATTTAACAGACGTAAAAAGATATTTAAATGAAACATTTTATGATAATATAAAAGATGTTAAACAAAATGGAACATATTGGGATAGTATTATAACTACTCATTCTTGGTATAATGTAGTTTATTCTAGTGTACCTAATGCTGAGCCAACGACTTTACTGACAGAATATAGCAAAATAGGTTTAATGTATGCAACAGATTATAAAAATTCTGGAGATGAAAATGCTAATAATTGGTTACATATTAAAAACGGATTAAGTAGTATTTCTAACACATATACAAATACAAATGAATGGACTATGAGTCGAAGTGGATTCTATCTAGGTGGTTATTGTCCATGGGATATACATCCCGATGGTACATTGTATAGAGACTATGTGAATGGGCCATACGCAGTTCGTCCAGTTTTCTATCTTCAACCTCAAATTAATTTAACAGGTACAGGAAAAGCAGATGACCCATTCAGAATAAGAAGTATGAATAATGTTTCATAATAAAAACTACCCCTTTATAGGAGTAGTCTAACCTCAATATAGGTAACGCATCATCCTTGCGTTTTCCTAATTTAATTATACCATTATTTAATAATTTTACAACTAAAAGCAAATATATGAATAAAAACTTTAAAAATAAACCATAATTTTTTTGAAAGGTAAGATTATGGCAAAATATAAAGTAGATATAACAGGTATAAATACTAATGAAATTGAGGTGTTATCAAGTAAAGAAACCTTAGAGTTATTTGAGAAAATGAAAAATGGAGATAGTGAGGCTAAAAATAAATTAGTAAATGGTAACTTAAAGTTAGTTTTATCTATCTTAAAAAGATTTAATAATACTAAATATAATATGGATGATTTATTTCAAGTGGGGGTTATTGGTTTAATTAAAGCTATTGATAATTTTGATACATCTCTAGGGCTTCGTTTATCAACTTATGCGGTCCCTTTAATAATTGGGGAAATCAAGCGTTATGTAAGAGATAATACCTCGGTAAGAGTAAGTCGTAGCCTAAAAGATTTAGCTTATAAAATAATAAGATTTCAAGATGATTATATAAGCATTCATGGAAATACTCCGCCGAATGAAGTTATTTCCAAAGAACTTGGCATTGATGAATATGAAATAGGTTATGCCTTAGATGCGATGAAAGACCCAATGAGTATTTTTGAACCAATCTATAATGATGGAGGAGATACGATTTATTTATCCGACCAAATTGCGGATATTAAAGATATTAATACGGATAGAGATATGTTAATTTCTTTAAGAAAAGCTTTACAAAAGATAAAAGAAAGAGAAAAAGAAATCTTAATTAATCGTTTTATTGTGGGAAAAACCCAAATGGAAATAGCGGCTGATTTAGGTATTAGTCAAGCCCAAGTATCCAGGATTGAAAAAACTGCCATCGAAAATGTGCGAAAATTAATAAAATAACATATACTTATATTAAGGTGGAAGTTATGCTTTTAAGTGATTTACAAGTTAAAGATATTATAAATATAAGAAACGGGAATAATTTAGGACGAATTATTGATGCTAAAATCGATGAAACAGGAAAAATTATCTATTTTGTGGCGGAAGAAAAAAAGTTTATTAAAAAAATGACTAGAGGGGGAGAATCCTCATTTGATTTTTCTAAAATAAAAAAAATAGGGGAAGATGTTATCTTAGTGGAATTATAAAGGGTTAACCCCTTTTTCTTTTTCTTAATTCCGTGTTATAATTAAATAGTGATAAATATGAAGAAAAAAATTATTATAATTGCGGTCTTTGTTTTAATCATTGATTTAGTAACAAAATTACTTATAGATAATAGTTATAATTTAAATGAAAGTAATGTTATTATTCCGAACTTCTTTTATTTAACCAAAATATATAATGATGGAGCTTCTTGGAATATTTTAGCTGGACATCCCATTATAATTATTGTAATAACTATTATTGTTTTAATTGCCCTTCTTATTTATCAAAGTCGTTTTAAAATAAATTTAAGAAATACTTTAGCATTTTCCTTTGTTTATGGCGGAATTATGGGAAATTTAATTGACCGGATGCTTTATGGTTATGTCATTGATTTTTTGGATTTTAAAATATTTGGTTATGATTTTCCGGTCTTTAATATTGCCGATATCTTTATTGTCTGTGGTATTTTCCTTCTTTTTATTGCCGTGATTAAAAAGGAGGATGAAGCATGAAAATTTTAGTAGATACCGAAAATGAAAGAATTGATAAATACTTAGGAAGTCATACGGATTATAGTAGAGAACTCGTAACGGAGGCTTTAAAAAATGGCGAGATTTTGGTAAATGGTAAAGTAGTTAAACCAAGTTATAAAACGAAAATTAATGATGAAGTTGAGATACCCGATAATATTAATAAAGAACAAGATATAAACCCCGAAGAAATGGACCTTAATATTGTCTATGAAGATGATGATTTAATGGTTATTGATAAACCAAGTGGCCTTGTAGTGCATCCGGGAAGTGGTAATTATGAACATACTTTAGTTAATGGTCTTAAATATCATACCGATAATTTAAGTGATGTGGGAGGGGATGTTAGAGTAGGTATTGTCCACCGCTTAGATAAAGATACTTCGGGTTTAATGATTGTTTGTAAAAGTAATAAAGCTCATGAAATCTTAGCCGAAGACTTTAAATATAAAAGAGTTTACCGGGAATATTACGCTCTTTTAGTGGGTTCTTTTCCTTATGAAACAGCCCACATTGATGCTCCCATTGGAAGAAGTAAAACGAACTTCAATAAAATGGAAGTTATGGCGGATGGCAAAAGTGCTCGGACTAATTTAAAAGTTTTAAAAAGATATAAAGATTATACTTTAGTAAGTTTAGTTTTAGAAACGGGAAGAACTCACCAAATAAGAGTGCATCTGTCTTACATTGGTTATCCAATCTTTAATGATCCAGTCTATGGTAAAGGAGAGGCTACTTCTTTTGGCCAATTCTTACATTCTAAAGTCTTAAGATTTACTCATCCTATAACTCACAAAAAAATGGAGTTTGAAAGTGAACTTCCAGCTCCATTTAAAGAATTTCTAGATAATTTAGATAAGAGTGAGTAAAAAACTAAAGATATAAATGGTAAAGATAAAATACGGAATACTTAAGACTTGATATCTTCCAAAAATACTTTTCATTTTTCTTATTAAGAAGAATGAAGATACCATCAAAGATAAACTAACTAAAATACTATAAACTAAATGATAATGATAACTAAACAAAATGGAAAGCAAAAAGATTAAAATATAATTCGCCACCAGTAAAAATGTTAAATCATTATCCAACTTATCATTCCACACAATTTTACAAATTGGAATAGTTATATAAAGTATTACCGCAAAATAAATCATAAAAAATAAATACATTGAAATCACCCTTTACTAATATTATGAAAAAGGGTAAAATAATATGAAAGAGGTTATTTATGAGTAATATAATTTTAAATAATAAAGATGAAGTAATTATGAGCCTAGTGCATTATTTTGTTACCGAAGAAAATTATACTCCCATTAATGTGCAAGGAGCAAATAATGAAATTTGGCTAGAAAATTTAGAAGGACCCTATAAAATAGTGCGGATTAATTCTAAATATATTCATAATGAAGAACAATATAAATTCGATATTTTTAAGATGCGTTTTGTTATTAAACAAATTAAGAAAAAAACTTTATCTTTAAAAATGAACGTTTTAAATATCTGCTTAGATTTAGGTAACGCAGTTAAACTTGATCAAGTAGATAAATCAATTGATACCGTGAATGTTACTTCTATTAGTGATGTTAAGAAAAATAAATCTTTAGGAGAAAGTTTTCCGAAGATTAAAACTAGTAGATTTAAACATACCGGTAATTTAGATGAAATTATTCATGTTACCGAAGATATTAATAAGAAAACGGAAAAAGAAAATAGTAAATATGAAGATATCTTTTCCCCAAAACCAATTGTGGTTACTAAAGCCTTAATTATCTTTAATATTTTACTTTATATTGTAACTCTTTTATATACCGATAATTTTACAAAATCTTTAATATTGCTGGGTGCCAATAATAGAGGTTTAGTTTTAGGGGGAGAATATTACCGTTTAATTACCAATGCTTTCTTACATGGTTCCGTTATCCATTTACTTGTTAATATGTATTCATTATGGGTTGTAGGTAGTCAAGTAGAGACATTTATTGGTAGATGGAAATTTCTAATTATCTATTTATTAAGTGCTTTTATGGGTAGTTTATTTAGTATAGTCTTCTTTAGTGATTCCATATCAATTGGAGCCTCTGGGGCTATATTTGGTTTAATGGGTTCTTTATTATACTTTGGTTATCATTACAGACTTTATTTATCAAATACTTTAACAAGAGAATTAATTCCGATTATTGTTCTAAACTTAATTTTAGGTTTTACTTTAAAAGGAATTGATAATGCGGCCCACATTGGTGGATTACTTGGCGGTTATCTTTCGACGATGATGGTTGGTCTTAAATATAAAAGTAGTAAAGCTGAAATGATTAATGGTGGCATTGTCTATATAATACTAACCGTATTCTTATTCTATGTTTTATTTAAATTAGTATAAAAGCCCACTCCTAATATAAGTTTTTGCATAACTTATTAAAGGAGGGGTTTTATTTTGAGTGTAATTATTAATAATATTCAAAATGATGTTTTAGAAAAAGGAGTCTATTATTTAACAAGCGATTATAAAACGAGAAATGACAGTCGTACTCATAATGGGATTGATTTAATTGGGAAAAATAAAAGTATAGATAAAGTGGTAGCTATTGCGGATGGCGTAGTTATAACAAGTAAAAAATCTAAAAGTGCGGGTAATTATGTCGAAATCAAACACGCTAATAACTTTGTAAGCCGTTATCTTCATATGAAAGATAAAAGTGTTTTAGTTAAAAAAGGTGATATTGTAAGAAAAGGTGATATTATTGGCACTATGGGTAATACTGGTAATAGTAGTGGAGCCCATCTTCATCTTGGCATTCTAGATAAAAATGGTAAAGTAATTGATCCACTCCCATACCTATTAGGAGAAAAGAATTTTAATATTGTTATCGATAATGATTATTATAAAAATTTTGTTTTAAATGTTCAAAGAGTTTTAAATGTTAAACAAGATGGCATTGCAGGACCTAATACTTTAAAAAATACGATTACCGTTTCTAGTAAAACTAATCGTAAACAACCAATAGTTAAAGTTATTCAAGAATATCTTTATAATATTGGTTATACTGAAGTAGGTAAAATAGATGGTATTGCTGGTTCTAATTTTACTAAAGCAGTTAAACATTTTCAAAAAGATAATGACTGTGTAACTGATGGTATAATTACGAAAAGAGCAAAGACTTGGCAAAAGTTACTTAAACTTAAATAGGCCATATATCTTGTAAAACAATAAGAATTGTGGTATTATGAATATGTCAAAGAAATATTACATAAAATAAAAAAAGGAACACTTAATATTCTCGTGTTGGGTGTTGCCACATGGGTTCACCTAAATCATTGCTGAGTTAGGTGATTTTCTTTTATATTATAACTACAAAGAGCAATAATATTAATAAGAAGATAAGGATTACTTGAGATAAGATTAACAAATCTTTCTTGTTCATACTATCGCCTCCCTTCATTTTTGAAGTTTGGCAATCACCCAACCATTAAGTATTCCTAGTAATAATTATATATCATAAAAGCGTCATTGTATAGCGAACAAAAGCAATTTTTTGGTGTTTTTTGAAATTTTCTTTTACATTGGTTGTGTTAAACATTATGACTGATAGTGATATTCGGCATAAGCAATATTTAAATCAATAGGCATTTTAGATATAAATATGTCATTGGCTTTTATATAATTATTATTTATTATAATATTTGAATAAGATTCAGTTTTTATTTTGTTTAACATGAATCTTTTTTTCATAGTAAAAATATAAACAAACCAGTCTAAATACTCTTGTAAATGTCTAGTTGATACACCTCTAAATTTACTAAGCCATGTTTCAAGTTGAGAATGAATTCCATTTATTTCAGAAATATTATAAATATCATTACTATGAAATCCTGATGGAATAGCATTTAATATTAAATTATTATTTTTACAAAATTCTTGATAAGCACTTGCACTATCAGTTGTTATTGATTTAGCTTTGGTTATTTTCTGACCAAGTGAGTTTTTTAACATATCTGTTGTGCACCTTCCTAAACCAACTATCTTTAATAATAGATTTTCGTCTATACTGGAAACAACACATATTTTATGATGACTTATGCCTCTATAAGGGGAATTTGTTGATGTTCTTTTTTTAGAATATCTAGGCATATTTTTTGGCTTTGTTCCTTTTAAGTTAATTGAAAAGTATTTCTCATCTGACTGTATTTCTCCCGTTAAATTAATATCTTCTATAAAATGCTTTAAGGCATATAAAACTTTATGTCTTAATCTAAAAGAAGTTAAAAGAGAAATTTCATTTTCTTCAGCAATCCTTCTTAAACTAAAACCATTTATTAAATTATCTATAACATTCTTCCATATTTCAAACGATAATTTACTATGGTTTATTATTGTGTTAGTTGTTTCCGAAGAAGTTGCTTTACACTTACTGCAAATATATTTTTGAATATCATTTGTAGTTCTTCCATTTTTATATAATTTATTTCCACATTTTTTACATGCATTTTCTTCTTTTCTAAATTTATTAATTATTTTTGAATTAGAATTTTTTGTAGAACATAGTTTGGACAAATTTTCTAATAAATAATTTTTAAATTCAATTATTGTTACTGGGTCTAAATCTTTTAGTAATTCTTCTATTTTCATAATACATAAAAATATCCTTAATCAACTAGTCTATATCAACAATATCATTATCGCCAAACAAAGATAAAGATAGACTAGTTGATTAAGGATATCTCCTCCTTTATCTTTTGTTTGGCTATTTTAATTATACCACCTTTTTATTTATCAGTCATTATGTTTAACACAACCTTTACATTAAAAAAATCTTCCTATTGACTAAATAAAATAAATATTATATTATTTAAATGTAAGGTAAAAGAATATTTTTTATTTGTATTAAGTATTCGGTATTTACAACATTAGTATAAAATTAAATAAATATATAAATAATATAAAAGAGGTAAGAGTATGAAGAAAGAAAGTAAAAACTTAGTACTATATGTAACAATATCTATGTTAGTAGTTCTAATAAGTAGCATCGGGGGGGGGTTATTGTAACACCCTAATATCTTTAGTATTCATACCATTTAATAATTTAAAAGATAAACTAAATAATATAAAGAAAAAATTTAAAAGTGAAGATAAGAAATGTTATTTTGCGATAACATTTCTTTTAGTGGAATTATTTGTTTCATTATCATTGTTGGTAATAAAAGATACCCATGCTTATTACAATTATGAAATGGAACCTGTTCCTATATTTACATCTAAAGTAGGAAACTTTGCCGGAGAAGGAGAAAGTGTCAAAACTGGACCACTTAAAGATAAAAATACAGATGTTAATATAATCTTTTATACGCAAATGCCTGATGATGCTAAAAAATATATGGTAAGTAAATACTTACCTGTAAATGGTTATAAAGTAAATGAAGAAGCAAGTAATTGTTATCCAGCAACTGGAGGAGATGCATTATATAATTCTTATACTATAGATGAAGAAGGAAATCTAGTTATAAATTATACCGAGAGTAAACCAAACCAAGTAGTATGTCGTATTTATTATAACAGAGATAAGTTATCTGATGTTATTATTTATGCTTATGTAGAAGATGCCAATGGTGAAAGAGAGTATAACGAAAAGAAATATAAATTAGTAAATACAATAGATAGTACTTATACCAAAATGAGTAGTTATGAATGTAAAAGTAAAATATCCAAAACAACATTTACTTATGATGCAACAAATGGATTTACAATAACATCCTCTGGACCAGATACATGCTATGCCTATTTTAATAAATAGAAAGGAAATTATAAAATGAAAAAGAAAATAGTATTAAGAAGTGTAGTAGTTATATTAATTATTTTAAATGTCTTTGTAGTATATTTATTAGCAAAACCTAATGATAAAAAAGCATTAGAGGAAGTGCAAACTCAAAAGATATTAGGTAGCAATGATAAATCACTAGCAATATGGGTGCAAGAAACAAACGGAGAGTGGCATGAACAAGAAGATAGAAGTCAATGGCCTGATTCAAGTACCCATGGTTTTGTTGGAGCAGAGTGTATAGATAGCGAAGGACAAAATATAGATTGGGAAAAAGTATTGACCGTATCGAAAAATAGGTTCAGGCCACGTGCTTCAGCACGTAAACCCTTGGAGGGTTTAGAGGCAATTTATTG
>CANQBI010000040.1 GCA_947589435.1 uncultured Bacilli bacterium | reverse complement strand
GAATTATTTGCCTAGTTTTTGCGTAAAAAAATAACAGATGAATAATTCTATCTGCTATTTAAGACTGAGTAGTAACATTTTTCTTTCCAAATTTATCAAAATTGATGAAATTAATCATCTTGATAATAAACCTGATGATGTTAAATATCGTCTTTTTAATGTCGATGATCCTGCTGTTATTGAACCTTTTGTTAAGATCGAACATAAAGATTGGAAACAACTTGTCAAGGATAACAACATTAAACCCGTTAAACGTAGAAATGGTAAAAATATTTCTATCGATGTTAAATGTCCTTGCTGTGGTGCTCCTAAAGACTATCTTTATGATAACACTGGTAAAGGTAATCAATTTGAATGTAAAGTTTGTTCTTTTATCTTTTCTTCTAATCCTAACAAAGATAAAGATGTTATTCTTAAATGTCCTCATTGTAAGCATATTCTCGATCATAGAGTTTCTCATGAAGATTTCGATGTTTATTTTTGTAGAAACGATAATTGCCCTTTTTATCTTAAGAATAAAAACTCTTTAAATGCTCATGATAGAAAACTATATAAAGAAAATCCTACTTTAATCAAACTTAGATATGTATATCGTAAATTTAACATTGATATTCCAACTCTTCAAAAAGATTATCGTGAATTTATTAAATCTCCTATCGATTTATCTCGCGCTTATTCTTCTCAATATATAATTGGATTATGTCTTACTTATCACGTTAATTATGGTCTTTCTTATAGACAAACTGCATCAATTTTACAAGATGTTCATGAAGTTTATATTTCTTACAAAACCGTTGAAAATTACTGTAAAGCTGCTTCTTCGATTGTTCATCCTGTTTTAGAATTTTACCCTTATAAACTTTCAGATACTATTGCTGCTGATGAAACTTACATCAAAGTTTTAGGTAAAACTAAATATATTTTCTTTTGGTTTGATTCTATTAAGAAAATTGTTACTTCTTATCGTGTCTATGATAAACGTGATTCTTTATCTTCAATTAAAGCTGCTTATTCAACTTTAATTAAATATGACACTTTACCAGAATCTTTAAAAGTTATTTCTGATGGTAATCCTATTTATAATGTTGCTAATGAGTATTGGTCTCAGAATGGCTTACCTTTTAAACTCTTACAGGTTATTGGGCTTACAAATAAAGATGATATTTCTAAAGAATATCGTTCCGAAAAACAAATTATTGAACGTTTTAATCGTACTTTAAAGTTTTATTATCGTCCTAAAGGTGGTTTTTCTTCTCTTGATAATGCCAATTCCTACATGGTCTTATTTGCTACTTATAATAACTTTTTAAGGCCTAATAAAGCCTTAAATTGGAAGACTCCTGTTGAACTTGATGAACTTAATGGTATTTCAAATATGCCTAATAAATGGATTGAACTTCTTAACCTTGGTTATAAATATTCTGATATCTATGCTTAAGTTAAAAAAATTCACTTATTTTAACTTCTTTTCATCATACTTTTTTTATTAATTACTATTTTTCAAAGAACATTTTTCTATCTTTTTTTGATAGATTTATATCAAGATTTCCATCTTAATATATTTTCAACCTAGTATGACTAGTTTTCCATAAAACTTTTCACACTATCTATAATTCAATTATACACCTTACTCATAAATTACTCAATATAAAAATGCAAAATTTGACAAAAAAATAACCATTTTATAATGGTTTCTACAATTTTTCTCTTTTAAAACTGATAAATTCCCGACTTGACATCTTCTGGTATAGTAGCAGCAATCGTTTTCTCATTTGTTTTATCTTTAATATTTAAACCAAGAGATTAAATATTGATATTTCTTAACTTGTGTGCTATAATTTCTATGTAAAGTAGGAGTGGTAGTATGGCAAAAAGAGGTAGACCTTCAAATAAAACTATTAGAAAAAGAAAAGAAACAAAATCAAAAAGTGAATTAACTTTACTTATTGGAATACTTTTTGTAGCAATTTTAATAGTAGTAGGTTATTTTTTACTAAGTGGTCAAAGTGTATAACTTTGGCTTTTTTGTAAATAGAAGTAAAAAAGTATTGCGTTAATTTTTTTTCACGTGGTATAATATACTCACAATGAGGAGGATTTTATGACAAAATATGTATATGCCTTTAAAGAAGGTAATAAAGACATGCGTAATTTATTAGGTGGTAAAGGAGCAAATCTTGCCGAGATGACTGGTATTGGATTACCTGTTCCTCGTGGATTTACTGTTACAACTGAAGCATGTATTAAGTATTATGATGATGGAGAAGATATTTCGCCTGAAATCAAAGAAGAAATTTTAGAACATTTATCAGCTCTAGAAAAAGAAACAGGAAAGACTTTTGGAGATAAAGATAATCCATTACTTGTATCTGTTAGAAGTGGTGCACGTGCATCAATGCCAGGTATGATGGATACTGTACTTAATTTAGGTCTTACTGATGAAGTTGCAAAAGGATTTGCTTTAGCTACTAAAAATCCTAGATTTGTATATGACAGTTATAGAAGATTTATACAAATGTTTGCAGATGTAGTTATGGGATTCCCAAAAAGTTCATTTGAAAGAAAATTTGATGTAATTAAGGAATCAAAAGGAGTTAAATACGATACAGAACTTAATGCTGAAGATTTGATGGAAGTTGTTGAAATCTACAAAGAAGAGTATAAAAAACATGCTGGTGTAGAATTCCCACAAGATCCAAAGGTACAATTAATGGAAGCTGTAAAAGCTGTATTTAGAAGTTGGAATAATGATAGAGCTATAACTTATCGTAGACTTAACGATATTCCATCTAACTGGGGAACTGCTGTAAACGTTCAAGAAATGGTTTATGGAAATCGTGGAGATGATTGTGGAACAGGTGTAGCATTCACAAGAAACCCAGCAACTGGTGAGAAAAAATTATATGGTGAATATTTAATGAACGCACAAGGCGAAGATGTTGTTGCAGGTATTCGTACACCACAAACAATCGACACTTTAAAAGAGGTTATGCCTGAATGTTATAACGAATTTGTAAGAATTTGTAATATACTTGAGGAACACTATAAAGATATGCAGGATATGGAATTTACTATAGAAAATGGTAAGTTATTTATGCTACAAACACGTAATGGTAAAAGAACAGCATCTGCTGCGCTTAAAATAGCTGTAGATTTAGTAAATGAAGGAATGATCACTAAAGAAGAAGCCCTACTTAAAGTAGAACCAAAACAATTAGATCAATTATTACATCCTAATTTTGATCGTGATAGCCTAGCTAAGGCTAAAGTAGTTGCTCAAGGACTTGCTGCATCTCCAGGTGCTGCAACTGGTAAGATTTATTTTACTGCTGAAGATGTTATGAAGGCACATGCAAATGGAGAAAAAGATATCTTACTTGTTAGACTTGAAACAAGTCCAGAAGATATTGAAGGTATGAATATTGCTCATGGTGTTTTAACAATCCGTGGAGGTATGACAAGCCATGCTGCTGTCGTTGCACGTGGAATGGGTACTTGTTGTGTATCTGGATGTGGAACATTAGTAATCGATGAAGACGCTAAAACTTTAAAAACTCAAGATGGTACAATATATCATGAAGGAGATTATATGAGTTTAGACGGTTCAACAGGTAATGTATATGGTGAACAAGTAAAGACTGTAGATCCTGAAATAAGTGGAGATTTTGAAACATTTATGGGATGGGCAGATAGTGTTAGAAGGTTAAAAGTTAGAACTAATGCTGATACTCCAAAAGATGCTAGACAAGCTCGTAAATTCGGTGCTGAAGGAATTGGATTATGTCGTACAGAACACATGTTCTTTGAAGAAGAGAGAATATTTAACTTTAGAAGAATGATAGCTGCAGATAGTGTTGAAATGCGTGAAGAGGCTCTAGAGAAGATATTACCATATCAAAGAAAAGATTTTGAAGGATTATTTGAAGCTATGGAAGGAGACCCAGTAGTAATTCGTTATCTAGATCCACCTCTACATGAATTCTTACCTCATACTGATGAAGAGATTAGACCACTTGCAGAATCACTTGGAATGAGTTTTGAAGCATTAAAAGAGAGAGTTGAATCTTTAAAAGAATTTAACCCAATGATGGGACATCGTGGATGTAGACTTGCAGTTACATATCCTGAGATTGCTAGAATGCAGACAAGAGCGGTAATCGAGGCTGCAATTAATGTAAATAAGAAGGGTATGAATATAACTCCTGAAATTATGATACCTCTTGTTGGAGATGTAAATGAACTTAAATATGTTAAAAAAATAGTTTGCGAAACAGCAGATGAAATTATAAAGAACGAAGGAGTATCTCTTACTTATCACGTAGGAACAATGATAGAAATACCAAGAGCTGCAGTTACAGCAGATGAAATAGCTAAAGAAGCAGAATTCTTCTCATTTGGTACAAATGACTTAACTCAAATGACATTTGGATTCTCAAGAGATGATGCTGCTAAATTCTTAGGCGAGTACTATAAGAAAGGCATTTTTGAAAATGATCCATTCGCTAAGTTAGATCAAAACGGAGTTGGAAAACTTATACAAATGGCTGCTAAGTTAGGAAGAGAAACAAGACCTGATATACATATGGGTATATGTGGTGAACATGGTGGAGAACCATCAAGCGTTGAATTCTGCCATAGAGTGGGATTAGATTATGTATCTTGCAGTCCATTTAGAGTTCCACTTGCTAGACTTGCTGCTGCACAAGCTGCTGTTAAAGAAGGAATGAATAAGTAATTTTTGATTAAAGAAACTTTTAACATTTATAATTTATATTTAATTTAGGCAAAGATAAGATATCTTTGCCTTTTTTTGTGAAAAGCAAGAATTTTCACATATAAAAAGGTATAAAAATTATATTACCATATTATAAACCATAGCTAGAAAAATTATCTCAAGGTCTAAAAATATAATTTACTAGACAGATAGTTTGGACTATAATTAAAGATGAAAAAAACATTTTTAAAATGTTAGCAGATAAATTAAGATAATATTAATCAAAATATTGCTAAAATACATGTTATAATATATTTTATAAGAAGGTGATATAATGATTAAAAATTTTACTACAAATACTTTAAGACCTATGATGAAAATTTCTGAAATGGTTTCATATTTAAAACAAAAAAATATTAAATTTGAAAAAATGACTGATGTTGAGGCTGAAAATTATTTGAGATACAACAATAATTATTATAATGTGACAGCATATAAGCATAATTTTGAAAGATATTTCATTGATGGAAAATTTGTTGATAAATTTATAGATTTAGATTTTGCCTATTTAAAAGATTTATCTATTATTGATTATAGAACTAGATTAGTTTTATTTAAAATGATTATTGATATTGAACATTATTTAAAAATAAGAATTTTAAATTTAATAGAAGATATTTATAAAGAAAATGGCTATAGAATAGTTAATATGTATTTAGAAAAAGACTTTAATGATGAAAAGTTTCCTAAAAAAGTACATAATAGTATATTAAAAAAAGTTGGAAGTGAATATTATCATAAAGTATTTTCTAAATATGATATTGATAAAGATAAAAAATTAGAAAATATTCCAGTTTGGGAATTTCTAGAGATAATAACATTTGGTGATTTAGTTAATTTTTATGAGTTTTTTGCTAAAGAATATAAGTTGAAAAATGAAATTAAAAATGTCTTTATTTTAAGGGAAATTGTAAAATTAAGAAATGCGGTTGCTCATAATTCATGTGTTCTATGTGATCTTGAAAAAAAAGATAATAATTTCACTCCTGATTTTAAAATAGTACATTATTTAAATAATTGTGGAATAGGAAAGAAAACAAGAGATAACAAATTAAGTAATTCAAGAATAAGGCAAATAACTTATACACTTTATATGTTTAATAAAATTGTGACTAGCACAGGTATTAAGCTAAACGTCACTAGAAATATAAATAATTTGTTTTATAATCGAATACTTTTACACAAAGAATACTATAATAATAATGAACTATTAAAATCAATATATGGCTATTTTGATAAGATAATAAAAAAACATTATAGTATAAATATTGAAGAAAATAGTTTGACATAATCATTATTATGTGGTAATATGATTATGCAAGGAAAAAGTGTTTACACTTTTGCATGGGCACTGTCTTAATTGATGGAGCCCTATTTTTCTACAATAAATTCTTAGTTTTATATAATTTTATATCAATCTTATTCATACCAAACGAGATAGTGGTACAAGCTACTGTAAAAGAGGGAATGAATAAGTAATTCCTGATTAAAGAAACTATTTAACAAGTATAATTGTTACAAATTATGATGCTATAAGATATAAAAGTAATAAATAGAACTAAAAAAATAAGAAAACAATTATAATTGATATTTATATTAAAATATAATACATTTTCTATTGAGTTATACCTAGGAAACTTTAGAAGCCCTAGGTAATTTTTTGCTTATAGTTGTAAGTAATATTAGATTTCATAAAAATATAAAAATTATTAATTATAAAAATAATGTTTCTTATAAAATTAACAAGCATGTCTTTATTTATAACAAATTAATCAAAATTAAGTTTTTTATGTGAAATTGATTGATAAAAAAATATATATGTAATATAATTTATATGTTCGCTTAATAAAAAATGGGCACAAGTATTATAATTTAGTATATACTATTTAGAGGTGATACAATGTTAAAAATGTTACGAGAATTTAATAAAAAAGATTGGATAATGTTAATACTTGCTTTTGGATTAATAGTTTTTCAAGTATGGTTAGATTTAAAACTACCTGATTATATGAGTGAAATAACAAGACTTATTCAAACAGAAAATAGTAAGATGAGTGATATATTAATTCAAGGTGGATTTATGCTTTTATGTGCGTTTGGTAGTTTAGTAGCAGCTATAGTAACTTGCTATTTAACTTCTAATCTATCAGCTAGTTTTTCTTTAAGTCTTAGAAGAAGAATATTTAGAAAAGTTGGAAAATTTGGAATGGAAGAAATAAAAAAATTTGAAACAAGTAGTTTAATTACACGTACTACAAACGATGTTACACAACTTGAAATGTTTATCGCAATGGGTCTTCAGATGCTTATAAAGGCACCAGTAACAGCTATATGGGCTGTAAGTAAAATCCTAAATAAGAGCATACAGTGGAGTTTACTTACAGGAGCAGGAGTTGTTATACTTCTATTAACGGTTGCTACTATTATGATAATAGTATTCCCTAGATTTGAAAAAGTACAAAAATTAATAGATAGAGTAAATGGAGTTACTCGTGAAAATCTAACAGGTATTAGAGTAATAAGAGCTTTTAATGCAGAGGAATACCAACAAAATAGGTTTGAAGAAATAAATAATAATTTGACAAATATGCAACTATTTAATCAAAAATGTTTTGCTATTTTAAATCCTATCATGAACTTAGTTATGCATTTTCTAACTTTAGGAATATATTTTATAGGTGCAATGCTCATAAATAATGCTGGAATGTTAGATAAAATTAATTTATTTAGTAATATGGTAGTATTTTCAAGTTATGGTATGCAGGTAATAGCGGCATTCTTAATGCTAGCTATGATATTTATGATACTTCCAAGAGCTCAAGTATCTGCACATCGTATAAATGAAGTATTAGAAAGTGATATAAGTGTGAAAGATGGTACTTTAGATGGTCGTTCTTCTAAAGAAGTTGGTACTGTAGAATTTAAAAATGTATCATTTAAGTATCCAGATGCTGATGAATATTTACTTAAAAATATAAGTTTTAAAGTAAACAAAGGAGAAACTGTAGCATTCATAGGATCAACTGGTAGTGGTAAAAGTACTTTAATAAATTTAGTTCCAAGATTTTATGATGTTACAGATGGAGAAATTTTAGTAGATGGTATAAATGTAAAAGATTATACTGAAGAAGCCTTACATAATAAAATAGGGTATGTACCTCAAAAAGCAGTAATGTTTACAGGTACTGTAAAATCTAATGTAGGTTATGGATATAATGGTAAGCAAGCTCCAACATTCAATAAAATAAAAGAAGCAATAGATGTTGCTCAAGCAACAGATTTCGTTACTAAGATGGATAAAACCTATGATGCTCATATAGCAAGAGGTGGTACTAATGTATCTGGAGGTCAAAAGCAACGTTTAGCAATCGCGCGTGCAATTGCAAGAGATCCTGAAATATATATATTTGATGATTCATTTTCAGCACTCGATTACAAAACTGATTCTATACTTAGAAAAGAATTAAAAAAATATACTAAGGATGCGACAAGTATGATAGTTGCTCAAAGAATTGGAACTATTATAAATGCAGATAAGATTGTAGTTCTTGATAAGGGAGAGTGTGTAGGAGTTGGTACACATAAAGAACTTTTAAAAAATTGTGAAATATATAAAGAAATTGCTTTATCACAATTATCAAAGGAGGAGTTAGAAAATGCCTAGACCTATGGGAAGAGGTGGAGTACCTGAAAAATCAAAAGATTTCTTTGGTTCTATCAAAAGACTATTCAATAGTTTAAACAGATGGCGTTATCTATTAATAATATCTCTTATGCTTGCTATGGTAAGTGCTATATTAGCTCTAATTGCTCCAAATAAATTATCTGAATTAACAGATACTATAACACTTGGTATACAACCTAATGTATCAGAAAAAATTATTACTGATATTATGAAAGATGAAAACATAAGTGAATTAGATAAGAAAAAACTTAATGAATTAATAGAATATGCAAAAAATGAAGAGGGATTAGATACTAATGTTTTGTTAGGTAAATTAGATGAATTACCAGAATCTATTTATAATATTATAAAACCAGAAATAGATATGGCAAGAATTAAAAGTATTGCTTTCTTGCTTGCTACATTATATATAATAAGTGCTATATTTAATTATACACAATCAATATTAATGACTATAACATCTAATAATTTTGCCAAAAAATTAAGAACTAATATTAGTATTAAAATAAATAAATTACCACTTAAATATTTTGATACACATGAAACTGGAGATGTACTATCACATATTACAAATGATATAGATACAGTAGCTCAAAATATGAATCATAGTTTAGCATCACTAGTAACAAGTGTAACTTTATTTTTAGGTTCAATATTTATGATGTTTGTAACAAACTGGATTATGGCATTAACTGCAATATTTTCAAGTTTAATAGGATTTGCATTTATGACTTTAATACTTGGTAAATCTCAAAAATATTTTACTGCTAGACAAATAGAACTTGGTAATTTAAATGGTTATATAGAAGAAATTTATTCTGGACATAATGTAGTTAAAGCATATAATGGAGATAAAGAAGCTAATGAAGAATTTGACAATTTAAATGAAAGACTATACGAATGTAATAGGAAAAGTCAGTTCTTATCTGGAATTATGCAACCAATCATGATGTTTGTTGGAAACTTTGGATATGTTGCAGTTTGTGTAGTAGGGGCATTACTTACAATGAATAATATAATATCATTTGGTGTTATAGTTGCATTCATTATATATGTTAGAATGTTTACAAATCCACTTTCACAAATCGCACAGGCTATGACTTCACTCCAGTCAACAGCAGCAGCAAGTGAAAGAGTATTTAATTTCTTAGATGAAGCAGAGATGAAGAATGAGAAATCTTTAACTAAAAAAATAGATAAAGATAAGATAACAGGTGATATAGAATTTAAACATGTTAAATTTGGTTATGATGAAGATAGAACTATTATTAAAGATTTTAGTGTTAAAGTAAAACCTGGAGAAAAGATTGCTATAGTAGGACCAACGGGTGCTGGAAAGACTACTATGGTTAATTTACTTATGAAATTTTATGATATAAATTCTGGCGAAATTTTAATAGATGGTATACCAACTAAAGATTTAACTAGAGAAAATGTACATGATTTATTTGTAATGGTACTTCAAGATACTTGGTTATTTGAAGGAACTATTAGAGAAAATCTTAAATTTAATAAAAAGGATGTAACAGATGACGATATAAAACAAGCTTGTAAAACAGTTGGTATAGATCACTTTATTAAGACATTACCAGGTGGATTAGATGCAAAAGTAGGGGATAATGAGTCTATAAGTCAAGGACAAAAACAATTACTTACAATTGCTCGTGGAATGATAAAAGATGCACCATTCTTAATATTAGATGAAGCAACATCTAACGTAGATACTAGAACAGAGGAATTAGTTCAAAAAGCTATGGATAAATTAACAAAAGGTAAAACATCATTTATTATTGCTCATAGATTATCTACTATTAAGAATGCAGATTTAATTCTTGTTATGAAAGATGGAAACATAATAGAACAGGGTAATCATGAGGAATTATTAAATAAAAAGGGATTTTATGCAGAACTATATAATTGTTACTACTCAGTCTTAAATAGCAGATAGAATTATTCATCTGTTATTTTTTTACGCAAAAACTAGGCAAATAATTC
>CANQBI010000039.1 GCA_947589435.1 uncultured Bacilli bacterium | reverse complement strand
GATGCAGAAGGAAGAGAAGTAGAAAACTGGACACCATATGAAAAAGAATTTAAAGTAGCAAACAATGGAAAAGTATATGCAAGATTAACAGACAAGAAAAACAAGAGTAATGAAATAGAACATGAAATAACAAACATAGATAAAGTCCCACCAGTAATAGATCCATTAACTACAAATGAAGAATTAGGAACAAAGAAACAAATAGTAATACATGCAACAGATAATAATGGAATAGTAGGATATGGAGTAACCCAATTAGAAACAGAACCAGAATATACTGAATACGAAGAAAATAAAGAATTACAAATAAATGTAGATGTAGATGAAATAGGAACATACTATGTATGGGTAAAAGACGTAGCAGGAAATACAGACAAAGAACAAATAGAAATAGATGAAATATACAGAGAACCAGTAGCAAAGATTGTAGAAACAGGAGAAACATTTACAACATTAAGAAGTGCAATAGCAAAAGTAAAAGAATATGAACAAAGAGAAGTTCAAGACCCAGAACCAGAAGATCCAAAATTAAAGAAATACGAGCATATGACAATAACAATGCTAAAAAATGTACAAGAAACAAATAAGATAGATGAAGACTTAAATGTAACAATAAACCTAAACGGAAAAACAATACTAGGAGACAACGGAGTAGATGCAACAATAAAAGTAGATAATGGCAACTTGACAATAGTAGATAAAGTTGAAGTAGTAGAAGAAGAACCAGAAGAAGACATTTTAGAAAGTGGACCAGAAGCAGAAGGTCAAGAAGTAACAATAGGAAGAGTATTGAATGAAACAACAGTAGCAATAGAAGTAACAGAAAATGGAACATTAACTTTAGGAGAAATAGAAGAACAACTAGAAGTAAGTGCAGAAACACCAAACATAGTAGGAAATGAAAATGGTATAAAAACAAAAGGAACCTTCAATTTCTATGATGGAAAAATAGAAGGCCAATTAGCAATAGATGGAGATGTAAATGATACACCACACTTATATAGTGCATCAGTAACAAGAGAAGACGAAGATTCAAAACAAATAGCAATACTAGCAATACAATCAGATGCTGTAGCAAAAATAGAAGAGACAAACAAATACTATACACAATTCCAATTAGCATTAGATGAATGTCCAGACAATGAAAGAAGAACAATAACAATATTAAAAACAATCACATCAACAGACGAAATAACATTAGAAAATAAAGACATAGTAATAGACTTAGCAGGACAAACATTTGGAATGAATGGAATAGAAAACAATAGTAAATTAGAAATAACAGATAGTACAGAAGAACAATTAGGACTACTAAAAAATGAGGGAACAAGTGTAAAAAATACAATAAATAACAAAGAAACAGGAACATTAGTAATAAGTGGAGGAACAGTACAGAATACATGTACAGCAAGTTCTTCAAGTGTAATATATAATGATGGAGAAATTAGAGTAACAGGAGGAAAAGTAAACAAATCATCTACAAGTTCTAGTACATATGGAATTTATAATAAAACAGGAAGCTTAACAGTAAAAGGCGGAGAAATAATATCAACTGGTAGTAGCAAATCAATTTATAATGAAAGTATTCAACAACTTGTAATAACAGGGGGAAAAATCTATAATTCAACTAATGGCGGATATGCAATTGAGAATATAAAAACAGGAGGAAGTATAGAAATAACAGGAGGAGAAATACAAGGAAGTAGAGGAATACATAATAATAGTAATGAAAAAATAACAATATCAGGTAAAGATACAAAAGTATCAGGAACTCAATATGGAATATATAATAATGCTGATGGTGAGATTGAAATAACAGGTGGAACAATTTCACATTCTTCAAGTGGTAGTGGCTATTCTGCAATATATAATTATAATGCAGGAAAAATAACCATATCAGGAGAAGATACAAACCTAATAGGAGCTTCATATGGAATATATAATTATAGAAATGGAGAGGTTATAGTAAGTGATTGTACTATTTCTGTAACAAATAGTATAGGAATAATGAATAGTTCAAGTTCAAATGGAAATATAACTTTAACAAATGTTACAATAGAAGCTAGATTTGGAATTGAGGCAAATGGTACAGGAAATATTGAAATAACAAATTCAACAATTTCAAGTACTTATAATTCTACTGATTCATGTGGTATAAGAAATCATTCAACAGGAAATATTAAGATAAATAGTGGAACAATAACATCAACAAAAGGAAGAGGAATTGGAAATCTTGGAAAAGGAACAATAGAAATAATAGATGGAACAATAACAGGAGCAACAAGCGGAATATATAATGAAAAAGAAGGAGCAATAAGTATAAAATCAGGACATATAACAGGTAATAGTGATGGAATAATAAATAATGGAACAGGAATAATAACAATAGGAAATAAAGAAGACGAAGGAGTAAACACAATACCAGAAATAATAGGAACTACAGCTAATGGTATAAAGAATGTAAATGGAACAGTAAATTGGTATGATGGAACAATAATAGGACCAATAGATAATTCAATAAATGGAGAAATAACAGAAATACCAACAGAATATGAAGTAGAAATAACAAAAGACGAAAGTTTAGAACATGCAATATTAACAAATGAACCAAAAGAAGTAGCACAAGTTGGAGAAATGAAATTTAGAACTTTAAGAGAAGCAGTAAAATATTGTAATGAAAATTCAAGTGGTGAATTAAAAGAAATAGAAATGATAGACAATACAGTAATTGCCTCTGACCATTCACAAGCTATAATAGAAACAGGAAAGAATATACAAATAGATGTAAAAGGATTTGAAATAAAAGGATTATCATCAAAAGGATTTATAGAAAATAAAGGAAAATTAAAAATAATAGATACATTAGAATCAGGAAAAATAAGATATTTAGCAGGAGATGGTATACATAATAAAGGAGAATTAGAAATAGCAGGAGGAAATATAATATCACAAAAAGCAAGTGCAATAGAAAATGAGGAAGAAGGAGATACAAAAATAACATCAGGAACAATAGAAGGAACTTTAGCAGGAATAACAAATGAAGGAACAGGCAATGTAACAATAGATGGAGGAACAATAAAAAATGGAGTTCTAAATAATAATACAGGAAAAATAATATTGAAGAATGGAACAATTGAAGCCAAAGCTGGTCAAAGTAATGATAAAGGATATGGAATCAAAAATGTAAGTACAGGAACAGTAGAAATGACAGAAGGAATAATAAATATAGCTCAATCATATGTTGGTGGAATATATAATGTGTCAGAAGGAGAAGTAAATATAACAGGAGGAAAAATACAAAAATTAGACAATCAAGATCGTTCAGATGTATATGGAATATATAATGAAGGAAATGGAAGAATAATTAGTCATGAAGGATTAGTAATAGATTTGAAGGGAGGATGGTATCATGGAGGTAGCTTATACGGAATAAGAAATGAATCAACAGGAACGATTGATATACAAAATGCTCAAATAACTCTTGACACGAGCGTTGGAAGCAAATATGCAATATATAATAATGGAGAAGGAGCTATTAACATACAAGATACAACTTTAAATTCAAAAACAGGATCTAGTGGATGTGGAGTTGCAGTTTATAATAAAGTAGGAACTGTAAAAATTAATGGAGGAAATATTAATACATCTTTTAATAGCTCTAACAACAATAAAGTTATGGCAGCAGTACATAACGATGGTTCTGGAGAAATAACTGTAGAAAATGTTAATATCACATGTGATGGAAATTACGGAGTAAATAATACAAAAACAGGAAAAGTTATAATAAAAGATGGAACAACAATTAATGGTACAAGAAGAATTGTAAATAATGAATCAACGGGAACAATAGAAATCATAGATGGAACAATGGAAACAACAGGAGGAGAAGGAGTATATAATAAAAGTACAGGAACTATAGAAATTTTAGGCGGAACAATTAAAACAACAAGTGGACAAGGTATATATAATAATGGTGCAGGAATAATACAAATAGGAAATCCAGAAGTACCAGTAAATGACGATTTCCCAAATATAATAGGAACAACAAATGGATTATACAATTCTGAATCAGGAACAATAAAATTTTATGATGGACAAATAACAGGAGCAGAAAATCAATCAATATCAGGATCAGTAACAGAAATTCCTGAAGAATATGAAATAGTAGTAACAAATAATGGAAACGGAACAGAAACATCAAAATTATCAAATAATGTGGCAACTGCAAAAATAGGAGGACAAGAATATAATTCATTACAATTAGCTATAGATGCAGTAGAAGATGATAAAGAAGATGTAACAACAATAACAATGTTGAGAAATGTAAAATCAAGTCAAGAAGAAGCATTAGGAATAATAAATGAACATAAGAAAATAAAATTAGATATAGCAGGATATATAATAAATCAAAGTGGAAGTACAAGAGTAATAGAAAATAGTGGAGAATTAGAGATAATAGATAGTAAATCAGAAACAGGAATAGGAAATATAACTAATTTGACAGATAATACGATAGTAAATACAGGAAAATTAGATATAAAAGCAAATATTGTTTCATCTGGTACAGATTCTTGTGCAATAAAAAATGAAGAAAATGGTATAGTAACTGTAACATCTGGAAATGTACAAGGAACTATAGCAGGAATAATAAATAATGGAACAGAAAATGTAACAATAGATGGAGGAACAATAGTAAATGGAGTTTTAAATAATAATACAGGAAATATTATATTTAATAATGGAACAATTGATTCAAAAGGTGGAACAGCTCAAGATAAAGGATTTGGAATCAAAAATGTAAGTACAGGAAAGATAGAAATGACAGGAGGAACAATCTATTTAGTACAAGACAATGTAGCTGGAATATATAATGTATCAGAAGGAGAAGTAAATATATCAGGTGGAATAATAAAAAAGGAAACAGCTAAAATGCTAACAAATTTATATGGAATATATAACGAGGGAAATGGAAAAATAACAAGTCATAAAGGATTAGTAATACAACTAATAACAGAAATATATGCTACTGGTGAAAATAGCTATGGAATAAGAAATGAATCAACAGGAACAATTGATATACAAAATGCACAAATATCAGCACAAAGCTCAGGCGGAAGTAAATATTTAATATATAATAAAGAAACAGGAATTATCAAAATTCAAGATACAACTTTAAGAGCGGTTAGTAGTGGTTCTCCAGTAGTTAGTGTCTATAATGTAAATGGTACAGTACAAATTATAGGAGGAAATATTAATACAAAATGGAATTATAGTAACCAGGGTAGTGGATCATATGTGAATGGATCAATACATAATGAAGGTTCAGGAGAAATAAGTGTAGAAGGTGTTAATATCACATGTGATGGAAATTACGGAGTAAATAATACAAAAACAGGAAAAGTTATAATAAAAGATGGAACAACAATTAATGGTACAAGAAGAATTGTAAATAATGAATCAACAGGAACAATAGAGATTATAGATGGAACAATGGAAACGACAGGAGGAGAAGGAGTATATAATAAAGGTACAGGAACAATAGAAATCATAGATGGAACAATAGAAACAACCAATGGACAAGGTATATATAATAATAGTTCAGGAACAATACAAATAGGAAATCCAGATGAACCAGTAAACGGAGATTTACCAGAAATAACAGGAACAACATATGGATTATATAATTCATCAGTAGGAACAGTAAAATTCTATGATGGAAAAATAATAGGAGCAAATAATCAATCAATAGAAGGACCTATAACAGAGGTTCCAGAAACATATGAAGTATTAAGAACAAATGATGATACCAATGAAACAGCAACACTAGGAAAAGATGTACCAACAGCAAGAATAAATCAAGATACATATACATCAATAGAAGAAGCAATAAGCCATGTAGGAGAAAGTCAAGAAGAAGCAACAACTATAGAATTATTAAGACATATAATGATAACAAACGAAAGTAAAAAAGTAGTTATACCTCAAAACAAAAAGATAAAATTAAATATGGCAGGATATACAATAAGTGGAAGTAATTGCACATCAGTAATAGAAAATAATGGAGACTTAGAAATTATAGATGGAGAATTAAATACAGGAAAAATAGAAAGTACAACAGGAACAGTAATAAAAAATAATCAAAATGCAAAATTAAAATTAACAGCAAGTGAAATAAGTACTAAAAGAGTAGGAACTACAAATTTATATACAAATTTAATTATAAATGAAGGAGATTTGGAATTTGCAGGAGCAAAAATAAATTCAACTCTGGATTACATAAATGGAATATATAATAAAGATCCAGGAACATTAAAAATAACAGATGGTACATTAAGTATTATTTGTCCACAATACAGTGGTGAAAGTCATGCAATATATAATGAAAGTTTACAAAATATAGAAATTACAAGTGGAGAAATAAAAGCTAGAGCAAATGCAATAATAAATAATTCTAATGGAACAATAAATGTATTAGGAGGAAATATTGTAACTAATGATAGTACAGCTATAAATAATAAAGAAGGAGGAACGATAAAAATCTCAGAAGGAGAAATATCATCAAGTAGCTATACATTACGAAATGAAAAAAACGGAAATATAGAAATAACAGGAGGAAATATAAAAGCAAATTCTTATGTAATACATAATATATCTAGTGGAAATGTGAAGATTTCGTCTGGAAATATAACAAGTAATAATTCTGGTATAAACAATTATGGATCTGGAACAATAGAAATAACAGGAGGAAATATTACTTTAAAAAATGCTTATGCGATACACAATTCAAATAATGGAAATATAATTATAAAATCTGGAGAGATAGAGGTACTTGGTAATTACAGTGATTATGGTGCAATACAGAATACTGGAAAAGAAGGAAAAGTAACAATAACAGGAGGAACGATAAATTCAACTAATGCATCAGCAGTACGTAACAACGATACTGGAACAATAGAAATAACAGGAGGAACGATAACTACAAATAATAATACAGCAGTATATAACTACGGTACAGGAACAATAACAATAGGAAAAGCAGATCAAAGAATAAATCAATTAACACCAACAGTTACAGCTACAAATTATGGACTATATAATAACAATGATAATGGACATATATATTTCTATGATGGAAATGTAACAGGTGGAGGAAGCAAGTCAACATATGGAACAATATTATTAGAAGAAAATACAAAAATAAGTAAAACAACAAATGACGATGGAACAGAAACAGCAATACTATTAGTAGTAGGAACAAATATGGATGTAGCAGTAGTAAAAGGAATATACTATAAGAGTCTACAAGAAGCAGTTCTATCTTGTGGAGATGAAGGAACAATACAAATTGCAAACTCAACAGATGTTCTAGAGACAATATTAATAAAACCAGAAACAAATATAACAATAGACTTAAATGGATGTACATTAACATTTAGTGCAGAAGAATATGCAATACAAAACAGAGGAAACTTAACAATAAAAGGAAGTGGAAGTTTAATAAACTCAGTAGGAGGATTAATAGATAACATAGGAGAATTAACATTAGGAGATAGTACAGATTCAGTATCAGAAGAACCAAAGATAATAGGAACAACAACAGGAATCAAGAATACAGGAACAATAAACTTCTACGATGGACAAATAACAGGACAAACCGCAGTAGATGGAGATATAAATACATGGCAAGATGGATACAGAGTAGAAAGAGAAAATACACAAGATAGAGAAACAGCAAAGTTGGTAAGTAATACAGCAGGGATAAGTGGATTAAATTTACAAAATGAAGCATATATAATGCCACGAAGTCCAAAAGAAGAAAAAGAGTCATCAGAAGAAGATGAAGAAGACGAAGAGGAAGGATTATCTGAAGAGGAAACAAATAACAAACCAACAGAAGAAAAAGCAGAAGACCCATTAGAAAAAACAAAAGAAACAGAAGATACAGAAGAAAAAGATCAAAATAGTTCAGATAACTCAGATACCCCAGATGTATAATGCATATGTATGGGCGCTCATCGGGCGCCCGCAAAAACAAATACATACATTGTATATAGCATTAATCGAATGTTCTGGAAAAAAATGTAGGGGCGCCCATTGGGCGCCCGCAATATGAAATCAAGCTATCCACAGTTTATGAATAAACTGTGGATTGCTTTTGTATTTGATGTGTTTGAATTTATATATTTTTATGAATGTAGGGGCGCCAAGTGGGCGCCCGCAAAACAAATACATATATCAAAAATTATATATACATTGTATGTGGCATTTATCAAATGTATGGAAAAATAAAAAAATGTAGGGGCGCCAAGTGGGCGCCCGCCAGATAAAAATAAATAATTTAAAATAAAAATATATATTCATACAATAAAAAAACGCCAAACAGGAAATAAGATGAAAGATTTAATTTTTTGCGGGCGTCCGATGAACGCCCCTACAAATTGAAAATAATTTCAGATATATGATTTTTTTGGCGGGCGTCCGCAAGACATATATTTGTAACAATTTACATTAGAAAAAACAAAAAATCTTAAATATAATTATTTACAAATTATAATAATAAATGTATAATTTGTATAAGTTCACAAAAGAAAGGAGATTTTACTAATGAGTAAAAAAATAATATCAACAATATTAGTTTTAATATTACTTCTTTTAAATTCAAATGTGGTAAAAGCATCAACATTTGATTTTGAAGCAAGTGCTAATAAGGAAGTTTTAACGCCAGGTGATGAAGTAATTATAACAATGTCCATAGATAATATAGATGTAGAAAAAGGAATAAATGTAATAGAGGCATGGTTAAAATACGATGACAAAATATTTGAAAATGTAGAAATGCAGAATGTAAATGGATGGGAAATAACATACAATACAGAATCTGGAGATAGATATGGAAAGTTTCTAATTTCAAAAATGGTAGAAGGTCAAACTGAAAAAGAAGATGTTGGTAAGATAAAATTGAAAGTAAAGAATAATATACCAACACAAGAAACAGAAATAAAGATATCAGAGATTACATCAAATGATGGATCACAACTTATAGATGAAGGCGAAAGAATAATCAGATTTAAAATAAATAATACTGATGATGATAATACAAATACTGATAAAAATGAGACTAATACTAATACAGATGAAAATGGAAATAACACAAATACTGATAAAAATGAAACTAATACTAATACAGATAAAAATGGCAATAATACAAATAAAGACAAAAATAATACAAACACAAATACAGGTAAAGATAAGAATAATACAAATAAAAATAATAGTAGCTCTTCAAAACCAAATTCAAATAATACAAAAAAAACATCTACGAGAAAAATTAATACTGGAGATATAACTATTATAGTATCCGTTGTAACAATAGCAATTGCAGGTATAGTCATTTTTGTAATTAAGAAAAATAAAGATAAAAATAAAGTAAAAGATGAAGATGAAAATGACAAAACAAAAAAATAAAAATAAAAAAAAACAAAAGTTAGTAAAAACTAACTTTTGTTTTTTTTATTCAATAATGTTCGGGCGTCCATAATGTATAAATTTTTAAATAAAATGTAGGGGCGTTCATCGGACGCCCGCAAGAAAAATAATATATGATGTATGGATATTCATCGAATGTTTGGGAAATTGTAGGGGCGTTCATTGGACGCCCGCAGAAAATAAATTCAGATATATGATTTTTTTGTGGGCGCCCGCAAAAACATATTTGTAACGGCTATTTCCCTTGAAAAACACCAAAATTATTAAATAAATTTAATAAAAAAAATATACAAATGTAAACTAGATTTTTCTTTTCTTAAATCCGTAAAATAGTACAATTTATATATTTATAAGATTACATATTATGTAATTTACATAAAAAAAAAAAATATTTATTATATAAGTATATAAATATATATTTTAATCTATCTAAAGGAGAATAAAATGAAAAGAGTAACCAAATTTGCAAAATTGGGTTTTATCGGAATACTGTTTGCAATAGCAATAGCAATAATTGCGTCCTTGCAAATAGTCAATGTAAACAAAAGCAATTTAAAAGACAGGGAGATGAATTTATCAGAAGAGGAGAGACTTTTTATTGATAAATTAAAAGCAGAAAACGATGATAACCCAGAAAGTACAATATATCTTGTAACAGATGAAGTAATTTCAAGGGTAAGACCAGAAACAACGGTAGAGTCTTTTAAAGGCAATATGGAACAAGGAGTAGAACTGTATACAGATGAAAATTTAATCGAAAAAGTAGAATCAGGACTAGTAAAAACAGGAATGTATGCGGTATATACTCAAAACGGAAGAAAATATAAAATCTCAGTAGCAGGAGATATAGATGGAGATGGGAAAGCAACACAAATAGACTTAACCCATATGATACGTTATGCTCAAAAATGCGAAAGTAAGATTGAAGGAGAAGTAGAAGAAAAAGCAGGCGATATCGTAGTAAATGGAGAAATAGATAGAGCAGACATAGATTGGATGATAGAGTATCTAGTATTTGGAAGAGGAAACATAGAAAACCCAAATCAAGTTGAAAGTCCAAAGGTAGAAGTAATAGATGGAGACCAAGATTTAGATAGAGATTATAAAACAGATGTAAAAGTAAAAATAACAGAACAAAATATATCATCACAAACAGAGAAAACTGTATATAAAATAAGCGGAGATATGGAAACAGAATATACAGTAATACCAGAAAATGGTGAAATAACATTAACTCAAGATGGAATATATAAGATAACAGCATATACATATGGAATAGAAGGAAATAAATCAAAAGGAGCAAATTTAATAATAAAAATAGAGACAAATAAGATAGAAAGTCCAATTATAACAGCAGAACCAACAGAATGGACAAACGAAAATGTTAATGTAACAATAACAGCTCCAGAAGGATATGAAACAGAAAAAGGATATGTGATAAAATATAAAACTAGCCTAAGTGAAGAATATAGAAAATACGAAGAACCATTTGAAGTATCAGAAAACTGCATGATATATGCAATATTAACAGATGGAACAATAGAAAGTGACGAGACAGAATATGAAGTAACAAATATAGATAAAATAGATCCACAAATAGCAGTAAATCCAGAAGAAATAGAAGTATCAAATGATAAGATAGTACTAAAAGTAGAAGGAACAGATAATGAATCAGGACTAGGAGAAATAAAA
>CANQBI010000038.1 GCA_947589435.1 uncultured Bacilli bacterium | reverse complement strand
AATAAAGATAATACTAACTATTTTTTCATTATTAATTGGGTTTAGTTTTAAAATAAAATAACCAATGATATTAACTATTAAGATAGTTATAAATAATAGAGTAATATTAACAAACATATTCTCGCTAAAATTATAAAATATTGGAAGATACATAGCTAAATAAATAGGAATAGCAAATAAGGCTTTAGATAAAGTAGTTAAAGTAAAATTGTTATAAATTATTTGTTTCTTTTTTAAGATAAATAATTCGAATAAACTATAAATTAAAATTGTCGTATAAATCATTTTCATATGTTCCCAAATACTTTCGTTAACAGGGAAGAAGATAGAAAATACAGGATTAGGTAACCATTCATATAAGAAGTGAGTTAAAAAACAAAGTAAAAAAGTTAGAATAGTATTTATGAATATCATTTTCTTTAAATTCAATTTAATCACCTTATTATTAATATATAAAATTAAAAGAAATTTATACTATTAGAAGTATTTTGTGTTATAATCTTTTTGTTTAGGGGTGAATCCAATGGAAAAATATCAAGAAATAGAAAGAAGTATTATTAAGAAATTTCGGAAAGATATATGGCATAATTTTGTTAAAGCCATCAATGATTATAAATTAATTGAAGAAAATGACAATATTATGGTTTGTATAAGTGGAGGTAAAGATTCATTTTTACTAGCTAAATGTATTGAAGAATTACAAAAACATGGGAATATTAAATTTAATGTGCATTATGTGACAATGAATCCGGGATATAACAAAGTAAATGAAGAAAAGATTAAAGAAAATGCTAAACTGATGAATATTCCTTTGGAAATGTTTAAAAGTGATGTTTTTGAGATTGCCCAAAAGTTAAATCAAGAAAATCCTTGTTATTTATGTGCGAGGATGCGAAGGGGACATTTATACGGGAAAGCGGAAGAATTAGGCTGCAACAAGATTGCCTTGGGACATCATTTTGATGATGTTATTGAAACCACCCTTTTATCGATATTTTATGGGGCAGAAGTTAAAACTATGATGCCTAAACTTCACAGTGATAACTTTAAAGGATTAGAATTAATAAGACCATTATATTTAGTTAAAGAAACTGCTATTAAAGCCTGGCGAGATTATAATGGCTTATCTTTCATTAATTGTGCTTGTCCATTACTTGAAAAATGCAATATAGAAGAAAATGATGAGGATATAGGAAGAAGACAAGCTATGAAAAACTTAATAAATAGTTTAAGAAAAGAAAGAAAAAATATTGATAACAATATTTTTACCGCCCTTAATAACATTAATATGAATTGTATATTAGGTTATAAGAAAGATGGTAAATATACCTCATTTTTAGATGAATATGAAGAAGATAAAAAATAAATCTTCTTTTTTTTAATCACAAATTATAACCAAAAACTAAGTAATATGTTTGAGGTTCCATTTTGGAACCTCAAAGATAAGAGAGAAAGTAAATAAATACAAATCAAACTTGAAGTCCCAAGTTGGGACTTCAAATTGAGAAAATAATTTTCTAGTTAAAAATATTTTCAAGGTCGCAAAATGCGACCTTGAAAAGTTCATATATATAAATTGCAATTAAATATAATAAAATCTTTTTTGTTTATAAAACTTGGATATCACAATTTGTGACCACAAATTAAGTAGTAGAACACTTTATAAATTTCTAAGGTTTCAAATTGAAACCTTAGAAATAAAATTAGTTATGTGAATTTTTTCTTAAAGTTTAGAATTAATACTTTGAGGTCCCAAATTGGGACCTCAAACAATAAATGAAATATTATTTACAAAAATGTTACAAAAAGTTATTGACAAATATTAGTTCGTGTAATATACTTGATATATCGGTAACAATTAAAATAAGTGTTGAACATTAATACTTATATTTTATTAATGTTTAAACTTGAGGTCAAAATAATTGACCTCAAGTTTAGTAAATGTTACTACGGAAATTGCATTTTGTTTTGTTTAAAAATAATAGTGATAATAAACAATATTTGATTAAATATTAAGTAAATTGAATACACCAAAAAGCAAGGAAAATAGGGGGGGAAAATATTAATATTATTTATTATAGAATATTTTTGTTATTGAATATTAATATTTAAGAAAAATAAAAATGATTTTTTAAAATTTTAGTTTCTATTAAATTACAAATAGAAACTTGAGGTCAATTATTTTGACCTCAAGTTTAAGAAAAAGATTGGAGGAAAAATAATGAATAATTTAATGGTAAAAGAAAATGAAATAGCAAATAAGATTTATGATATAAGAGGAGTTCAAGTTATGCTTGATAGTGATTTAGCGGAACTTTATCATGTTGAAACAAAACGAATTAATGAGGCGGTAACAAGAAATTTATTAAAGTTTCCAAATAGATTTTCTTGGATTTTAAGTGAGGATGAATGGAATTTTCTAAGGTCGCATTTTGCGACCTTAGAAAATCAAATTAGTGGTCGAGGAAATTATAGAAAGTATTTACCTAGAGTATTTACTGAACAAGGTGTAGCAATGTTAGCGACAGTATTAAAATCAAAAGAGGCGGCACAAGTAAGTATTGCAATTATGGATGCTTTTGTTGTTATGCATAAATATATATCTAATAATTTAATAGAACAAAACATATAAATAATATGGTAATTCAACATGATGAGGATATAAAAGTATTAAAAGAGTCTTTTGATAGTTTTAAAGAAAATAAAAAAGTAAATGAAATATATTATGATGGTCAAATATGGGATGCATATTCTAAAATACAGGATATATTTAAACTAGCTAAAAACAAATTAATTATAATAGATGGTTATGCGGATAATAGCATTTTAGACATTATAAAAAGATTAGATAATATAGAAGTAGTAATTATAACTAAATCAAATAATTTATTAACTTTACAGGATATTCAAAAATATAACCAACAATATCATAATTTAAAAGTTGTTTTCAATAATAGTTTTCATGATAGGTATTTTATATTAGATGATAATATAATATATCACTGTGGTTCTTCTATAAATAGAATTGGTTATAAAACTTTTTGTATCAATATTTTGGAAGATCAATTTGTAACAAGTAGTTTACTTAGTCAAATAAAAAACATAACGTGATGTTATGTTATCTAAACCAGATAAAGATAAATAAGGCAAGGCATAAACAATAAATGGAGAAATGCCATAGTTTACCTTTTTTAACAATATTGCTAAGCCATATGTAAGAAAAATAAGTAACTACTAAAGCAGCGATAAAGCCTCCTAGATAGGGAAGTAATAGAGAGGTACTTGTTTCCATTAAATCAGGAACTTTTAGGAGCATTGTTCCTAAACTAACAGGGAAATATAACATAAAAGTATATTTTAAAGCTTCTTCTCGTTTTAATTTACATAAAAGGCAAGCCACTAAAACAGTACCACTTCGACTAATACCCGGAATAATCGTAATCATTTGAAATAAACCAATTATAATCGCGTCTTTAAAAGTAACATCTTCTTTATCACCTTTTATATTACGAACAATATAAAGCATTAAAGCGGTGAATAAAAAGGCAAAACCTAAAATTTTTAAAGATGTAAAATTGGTCTCTAGATAATCATTTAATAAAATACCGGCAATCCCAACCGGAATAGTACTAATAATCATTTTAATGACATACATAAAACCATTTTTATAAGTACCTCTTTTTTCTTTTTTAAAAATATAACCAAAGAAATCTTTAATAAGTTTAATTATATCTTTTCTAAAAATAAATAAAATAGCTAAAAAAGAAGCAAAATTGGAAACTATTTCAAAATTAAAAGTATTAAACATTTCGGTATTAAATAAATTTTTAAATAAGAAAATATGCCCACTTGAAGATATTGGTAATGGTTCCGTTAAGCCTTGAATAATTCCTAAAATAATGTATTTTATGTAGTCCATTTTTTATCACCTAGTATAATTATATAATATTTTTTTAAATTTATAAATAAAATTATATAGGATGATTTATGGTATTTTATTAATAATTTCGTTTATTTTAATGGTAATTGGTTTATTTTTTATTCTCCTCTATGTAAACTTATTAGTTATGGGGTATAGTTTTTTTGAATTTGTTTATTTTATTATTAGAAGTATTTATCCTCTTTTATTTTTAGGAGGACTCTTATTAATGATTTTTATACTTTACAGAGTTAGAAAGGGAAAAAGAAATAATGGATTATTACTATGATATTTTATTAAATTTTCAAGAAGGGTATTGTATGTTTTATGAATGGGATGAAAATGATGCCATAGATTATATTAAGAAAATACCTATATATCATGTAAGTAGTAAAATATATAATGATTTTTATATGAGTAAAATAAAAGTAAGTGAGGAATTTTTAAAAGAGATAGAAAATAAAACTAAATTAAAACAAAATGGCTCTTTAAAATATGCTTGTATAATTAGTGATGGGAAAAATAGTTTAGGACTAGAGTTTAATGATAAAGGACTCTTACAAAATAAAAGTAGTTTAATTTTAGAAGATGAGTTAAATATCAATGAATTTATGTTTAATATTAGTTTAAGTAATATAGAATATGAAGTAGTGGAAAAAGAGTGTATTCCTAAATATACAAGGCAAGAAGAAAAGGTTAAAAAACTTATAAGAGTCGAGATAAATGATATTTATAATAAGAAAAATTATAGTAAACTTAAGTATATTTATTTAGAATGGTTTAAAGAATTAAAATGTGATTATGAAGAGATGTATCAAGAGATGTTAAAAAAGTTAGATGGAGATTTAACAGATAGGGAATATAATATCTATGAACTTATTAAATTATCTTATAATAATGTATAAATAAATTAAATATAACCATATTATAGTTAGGAAGTGATGTTTTTGAAGAAATTATTTTCTTTACTATTAATTAGTTTATTATTATGTGGTTGTGGGAAAAATACAGCCAAAGATGCCGTGGAATCTTATTTAAAAAAATATAAAACTTTAAATAGTGAAGTATTATTAGACTTAGAAAGAGTAATTGACAAAGAAAATTTAGAAGATGAAGAAAAAACTAAATATCGAAATATCTTAAAAAAACAATATAAAGATTTAAATTATCAAGTAATAGAGGAAGAATACGATAATGATATTACTTATATTACAGTAAGGATAGAAGTCTATGATTTAAAGAAAGCCCAAGATGATGCTTATATTTATATGGAAAATCATAGTGAGGAATTTAAAGATGAAAATGGGAATATTGATGAAGATAAATATTTAAATTATAAATTAGATAAAATGAAAGATACCACGGAAAGAAGAGAATATGAAATTGTATTTACCGTAACTAAAGAAGATAAAGAATATGTAGTAGAGCAACCAACCGAAACGGACCTTTTAAAAATTCATGGCGTATATAATTATGATTTATCGTAAAATATAATTGTCTTAACATAAATGTTTTGTTATAATAGACTTAAATTTAGAGGTGGATATGAAATTTAACT
This sequence comes from uncultured Bacilli bacterium, assembly GCA_947589435.1. Classification (GTDB taxonomy): domain Bacteria; phylum Bacillota_I; class Bacilli_A; order RF39; family UBA660; genus SIG200. The sequence continues at coordinate 6,315 of CANQBI010000038.1, read as the reverse complement.
TATTTAGTAAAAAGAAAGAAGCAGTTCCTTTTGATAAAGAAAGATATATCAAAACATTTTATGAGGCCGCGATTAAAAATGGCCTTATTAAAGAAGGCTTAGAAGAAGAATGGTTAAATTTTTTAAAAAGTACTTTGCAAAGAGAAGAAGATATGCGTATTGTACAAGAAGTTTTTAGTGGACTATTTAATTTAGCGATAACTCCGATGGAATATTTAGAAAATCATGTAATTGATAGTGAAGTCAGAGATAATTTAATTTACTTTAGTTTATATGGTGACGAATTAAAAAAACATTTAGAAAATAATGCAAGTAAAAAGACACATTAATTATTTAGATGTGCCTTTTCTTTTGGGATTGTTCCTGACATAGGAAACATTAGATTTATAATTTCTTTTAACATTTTTCTTACTTTGGGTTTTATTTGGTCTTTTTTTCTTGGCATTTGTCTTTTTATTTGTTTCTTTCATTTGGGTTGGAACTTTAGCATCTTTAACATTAGTCTTCTTTGTTTTCTTTTTAGGTTTAACTTCTTTAGTCTTTTTCGTTTTTTCTAATTCTTCTTTTTTATTTAAGATGAAGTTTTTAATACTTTTTTTATCAATAGCTTTAACTTTTTTCATCTTTTCTTTGGAATCATCATTTGGTTTATCAAAATCATAATATTTTTGTAAGAAAATAACAATAAAAGATATTAGACATACAAAGTAAACTAATATAACCACAATAAAAAATATATCGATAGGGTCAAATGCCTTGTTCACCAAAATTCCTTCTTTCGCACAATATTATAATATATGTTTTGTAAAATTAATAGATATAAAATGTCAAATATAGTAACATTTTTTACATTATTTTATATATGTTATGCTAAAATTCGCTAAAATATGATAAAATTAGGTAGGAAGGTAGGCATAATATGCAAAGTAGATATTTTAAAATTTTAATATTTATTTTCTTATTCATAGTTAATATGAATATTTGTTATGCTGATGTTTATCGGGGGAAAATAACCGGGACTGGTGTTTATTTAAGAAGTGGTCCAGGAACTAAATACAGTTCCATAAAAACTTTAAGTAAAAATAGTGAATATACTTTAACAAGTGATAGATTATATAGTGATGAAGGAGGATGCTCAAAAGGTTGGTATCAACTTTATTATGAGGGAAGTGCCACCGGTTATGTTTGTGCAAGTTACGTTTCTGTATCAACGCTTGTTTATAATGAAAATGCCACGACTAGTTGTGAAGTGAATATGCAAAATGCAGGATTTCCATCTACTTATTGGCCAGGGCTATGTAAAATGCAAAGTGATCACCCTAATTGGCAATTTAAATCAATTCAAACCGGTCTTGATTGGAGTACGGCCGTAAATAAAGAAAGTGTCTGTGGGGAAAGTTATATTTCGAGTAGTGATCCAAGTAATGTTGACTCAACTTGTCATAATCCTTATTCTAAAACTTGGTATCCAGCATCTGCTAGTGCCGTAGCTTACTATATGGACCCAAGAAATTGGTTAAGTGATTCTTATGTTTTTCAATTTGAATATTTAAAATATGAGGAAGGATTATCTTCATCTTATGCAAGTGCGGCTTCGGATTTAATTGACCATTCGGCATTCTATAAGTATCACTATGAAAGAGGCACAAACTTAGGTAATGTCATGAATGAAGTTGGTAAAGAATTAAATGTAAGTCCTGTCCATATTGCTTCAAGGGTTTTACAAGAACTTGGAGCTAAAGATTCTTTATACAATTTATATAGTGGGGTATATCCTGGTTATGAAGGATATTATAACTTCTATAACTTTGGCGTAAGTGATAGTTGTGCAACTTCTAAAGGAGCCACTACCTGTGGACTATCTTATGCTAAAGAGCATAATTGGTATGGTTTAAATGAAGCCATTAAGGGTGGAGCTAGTCAAATTGCTAATAACTATATTGCTAAAGGTCAATATACTATTTACTTACAAAAGTTTAATGTTGTGCCAACGGAAAGTAATAAGTTATATGGTCACCAATATATGACTAATATAAACTCCCCATCAGAAGAATCAAAATCTTCATATAAAACTTATAATAATGCCGGGCTTATAAATAGTCCATTTGTGTTCTATATTCCGGTTTATAATAACATGGATATTACCAATTACAATACCAGTAATGGTGCTGTTGATAGTAATGCCTCAACTGATCCATCAAAACTTGCCGTTAGTACGATTGTTACAAGTAGTGGTTATCATTATTCCGGAGGAAATATTTCGGGAATAGTAGCCAATACTTCAATTAGTGAACTTAAAGGAACCATTGAAAGTATTGCCGGAAGTGGCGCCGTAACTGTTAAAAATGCGAGTGGTAACGTTGTAACTGATGGTAGTATTGGTACAGGATATAAAATAACGATTAAAAATGCCAATACTAATGAAACTTTAACCGCTGTTGTTAAAGGAGATACTTCAGGAGATGGCGTTATTAATGCTCTAGATTTATTACAAGTTCAAAAAAACTTACTCGGAACATATAATTTAGATGGTGTTTATGATACAGCGGGTGATACTTCAGGAGATGGTGTCATTAATGCCTTAGATTTATTACAAGTTCAAAGAAGTATTTTAGGTACATACACAATTAGTTAGGAGGATTTATGAAGAAGTTAAAATTATTAATATTTACCTTTTTAAGTTTAATTATATTACCAACCCTTGTTAATGCGGCGAGTGGAAATATTAGTATAAGTGGTACTAATACCGTTGTTGTTAAAAATAAAGTAACAGTAACGGTAACCTTATCTAGTAGTGTTCCTATTGGTAGTTGGGAAATGCAACTTAGTTATGATAAAAAATATTTACAACTTACAAGTACAACGGCCGAAGGTAATGGTGTCAAAATGGCTAATTCATCGGCTACGGGTACCAAAAGTAAAAAATATACTTTTACATTCCAAGCCTTAAAAACAGGATCAACAAAAATATCTATTGATATGTATGATGCTTATGCTTATCAAGATTTTAGTGAGTTATCCTTAAGTGCTGGTAGTAAAACAATTAATATTATTACCCAAGAAGAGTTAGAAGCTAGTTATTCTAAAGATAATGATTTAAAAGAATTAAGTGTTGAAGGTTTTGAAATTACGCCGGCATTCAGTAAAGATAATTTAAATTATAAAGTAGTAGTTCCAGAAGGAACAACTTCTATTAATGTTATTGCTAATCCAAATGATAGTAAATCTTCCGTAACTGGTGCTGGTACCGTTAATGTAACGGAAGGAGCAAATACTGTCAATATTGTGGTAAGAGCGGAAAATGGTAGTGAAAAAACTTATACTTTAGTTGTCGAAGTTATTGATGAACATCCGATTAATGTTACGGTAGATAAAGAAAACTATACGGTAATTAAGATAAGAGAAAATTATACTTGTCCGGAATTATTTGAAGATAGTGAAATAGAGATAAATGATTTTAAAATACCAAGTTGTAGTAATGATAAATTAGGTTATACATTAGTAGGACTTAAAAAAGAAGATGGTACTGTTGAAAGTTTTATTTATCAAAATGGTAAATATACTAAATATAATGAAGTAACTGGAACATCTTTAAAGATTGTCGTATTAGATTATGAAGGAACTTTACCAGGTTTATCTAAAGCAACTTCGATGATTGGGGGAAAAACACATGCGGCTTTAAACTACAAAGATAATTCCAAATTCTATGTTGTTTATGGAATGAATGTCGCTACCGGTAAAAAAGATTTCTATCTCTATGATACTGTTAATAATACTTTAACTTTATATGATGATGCCCAAGTAAAAGATTTAATTAATTCTAATCATCTATATTTATATATTATTGTGGCTTTAGCAGTTGTTCTAATCCTTGCTCTTATTTGTATAATTAGGTTAAGTAAGAAAAGTAAAAAGGTTAATACAGAAATACCTAAGGAAAACAATATATTAAAAGAAGAACCTAAGAAAGATGTAAAAGATACAAAAGAAAAGAAAAAAACTAAAGAAAATAAAAAAGAAGAAGTTAAAGAAGAAATTAAGGAACAGCCAGAAGATAAAAATGCGATTACGGAAATAAAAGATGAAGAAGATGATGAAACTGAAACTTATTATTTATTTGAAAGTGATCGTAAAAAACATCATAAGAAAAAGAAAAATAATATTTAACCAGAATGGGAGAAATCTCATTCTTTTTTTTAAATTTTTATATTTTTTTTAAGAAGATTATGTTATAATAACTTTTACTTAAAAGGGAGGCTTTAAAATGAACCAAAATTTATTTCAATTAAATGATAATTGTGGAATTGTTTCTGATGAAAAAGGAAATACTAATCTAATAAAAAAAGAAAATAATTCTTATCAATTTGATGAAATATTACTAAAAGAGAATGAAATTGAAAGACTAAGAAATAAATTAAGTGATTGTAAAGATAAATTATCTTTAAATAAACAAAATATAATATATGGTGAAATTACGAGTATTTTTTTAATAGTTTTGGAAATCTTTATGTTTGGATTTTTACACTCAACAGTACCTATAAAGAAATTATTGTTTATAATGGCTATTTCTTATGTTCCTTTAAAGGCCATAATTGCTCTTACATATGGAACTAGAATCGGAAAACATAACAAGAAAATAAAATTAAATGGCGAAATAGAAAAAATAGAAAGTGATATACCAACATTAGAAAAAGAACTGGATAAAATAAAAGAAAAAAGTAAATATAAAGTAGAAAGATTTGCTTTTATGGAAAATAACAATAAATCTAATGATAATGAAATTTGTTATGAAGCATCTTTAATAGTAGATGATTATATTAAGAAAGATAATAATAAAGTAAAAATATTAAGTTTAACTAAAAAATAGAAAATTAATTTTTCTGTTTTTGTTTGTTAAAAGCCCTATAAATTATTAATTAAAAAGTCAAGTGCAACTTTTAGAATAATCAATAATAAGTAAATAATGTGTTTATGCCGAGAAAACTTTTGATATTTGGTGGTTTATGATAAACTGAAAAAGTGTGAAAAGAACGAAATGAAGCGAAGCGAAATGTAGTGGGTTCAGCAATTGTTCTTTTTTTCATAAAAACCGGAACCAAATGTCAAAAGGAAATTGGAATAAAGAGCATTAAATACAATTTATCTTTTCTTGTAATTTATAAATTTTATTAATTATGTTTTTATCATTAAATTCTTCAAGTAAAGCTTCAAGGGGAGTTTTATAATCAAGAATTTTTCTAGGATAATTGTTCATCCAATATGCAATATTATTAATATCTTCATAAGAGTAGTTTTCAATTAAAGAACCTTTAGGAATAAAATAACGAATCATACTATTACTTTTTTCATTAGTACCTTTTTCACCAGAGCAATAAGGATGACAAAAATAAATTTGAGTTTTAGTATCTTTAATAATTTCTAAAAAATGTGAGAATTCGGAACCATTATCAGTAGTAATAGATTTAAATATTTTATTGTAATTGGAATTCAAAAAACATTTAATTTGATTAAATTTATTAACGACTTCATCAGCTGTTTTGCATTTAATTTAAAAATCATTTCAAATCTAGTTTTTCTTTCAGTTAAAGTCATTAAACATTCGTGTTTACCTCTTCTTTTACCTAATACAGTATCCAGTTCAAAATTACCGAAAGTAAGGCGTTTTTCAATCTCATCAGGTCTTTTATCAATAGAATAAGGTAATTTACTATTAGATAATTGTTTTTCTTCGTGATATTCATATTTAGGATTATATTTCATTCTTCTAGTATCATCTATCTTTACATTAATAATATTCAATCTAATGGCATTATAAATAGTAGGTACAGTAATATGGGTAAAACCTTCTTGATTAAAAATATTGTGTTTTTCCATATAGCCAACAATAACATCCGGAGACCATTTATCAATTTTTATTTTATCTTCAATATATTTGGCCATTTTAGGATATTTTCTTAAAACATATTCGCCTTTAGATAAACCTCGTTTAAATATATAATCATTTTGAGCATCAGTAGCATTATATGGTTTATTTTTAATATGACCAGTTCTAATCATAATTTTAGATTTAATACGATTTCTAAGTTCTCTAGAAATAGTAGATTTATTAACACCAAGATAGTTGGCAATATAAGTATTATTAAATATTCTTTTGCCATTTTCATCTTTTTGATTAATTAAGGTTTCAATTTTACATCTATCCTCCTTTTTTAAGTGCTTATATTGATTTTTCTTTAAATTTATAGTATTATTTGCTTCAGACATATGAATTTTCCTTTCTTTTTCAGCGAAAAGATATTATAGATTATTCATATG
>CANQBI010000037.1 GCA_947589435.1 uncultured Bacilli bacterium | reverse complement strand
ATAAATTGCCTCTAAACCCTCCAAGGGTTTACGTGCTGAAGCACGTGGCCTGAACCTATTTTTCGATACGGTCAATATGTAGGCATTAAAAAAAGAGATTGCTCTCTTTATCTTTTTAAATTTGCCTCTTCTTCGTAAGGCGTTAAGCCATAAGTAGAATCTTTAATTAAACTTTGGGCTACTTCTAAGTTTCCTCTTTTTAGGACTTCCCCAATTATAAGTATTTGAACATCACTAGGAAGTGATGAGTAAGTTCCTGAACGAACCCACCAAGTTAAATCTTTAGCATTAGAATCCACTAACTCACCGCACATAGCCGAGATAATCTCCGGATGCGTATAACATACCGCTAGAGACTTCGCATCTTGTAACAAAGACATATAATTTATTTTATCTAATCTTTCCGCTGTTTGTAACTCTCTTGGATTTACTTCAGCAATAGTGTCTTGTAAATGCACTATTTTATCCGCAAAGAAACCATTTCGAAATAATCTTAAATCTTCTTCTCTTAAAGTTTTGTTTTCTAATCCTCTGTTGATTTCATCAATTAATGCACAAACATAATGCCTATCTCCGCCATAAGCAATAATACTTTCTAGCATATTAGGATTATTCACAACATCTTTAATATTTCCTAATGCTCTTATCTTACTTAGTAAATCATTAAAATTTTCTTTTACATTTTCATTCATAAATATTACTCCTAATTAAATTTTATCATTAAAACAATTAACAAGTGTAAACAATTCGTTATTATTGACACTTACTAGACTTTAAGCAAATATATTATTAATTAGTTTAATATATTCTAAAACTAAATTACTTGTTTTACTTTCATAAACTAAATTTTTAGCTAAAGTAATATTATCGGTAATAATATTATCGACATTTAAATTAATCATTTCGTTAATACTCTCATTAGTATTAACGGTCCAAGCATAGACTTCTTTACCGGCATTATGAATTTTCTTAACTAAAGGTTTATTAATACTAGAGGCTTCAATACTAAAGTTATCAGCATAGTCTAGTTCTAAAATATCCCCATAGGCAAGACTCATAACATAAACGGTTTTAACATCTTTGGCATAATTTTTAATATTTTCTAAAACTTCATAGACTTGGGAGGTAATAACTGATGAATCTTCTAAATTATATTTTTTAATTAAATCAACAACGCTTTTTTCAAAATCAACTTCATGACCGGTTGGTTTAAGTTCAATATTAAGTTTAATATTGTTATTTTTAGCAAAGATTAAAACTTCTTCTAAAGTCGGAATAACTTCTCCCTTAAACTCTTCACTAAAGAAACTACCCGCATCTAAACTTCTAACTTCCTCTAAAGTAGCATCCCAAGTATTTTTATTTAAACCTGTGGTTCTTTTTAAATTAGTATCGTGTAAAATAATTAGTTCTCTATCTTTCGTTTGTTGAACGTCAAGTTCAATCCAATCGGCACTTAATTCTTTGGCTCCTTTAAAGGCCGCCATGGTGTTTTCCGGATATTTTACGGATGCTCCTCTATGGGCTGTAACTTCCATTAATTTAACATTTTCAATTTTTAAATCGTAATTTCCATTTAACACATTAACGGTCAGAATAGTTCCACAGAAAACAGTTAAAACGATAACTGTCCCTACAAAGGCTTTAAACCATTTATTACTTTTAGTTGGTAACCTTTTAGAAACTGTTAGTTTTGGTATTGCCTCTCCTATATTATTTTTATGTTTATAATATAAAAGACTTATCACCCCATAACTAATCGGGGTTGCCATAATAACAAGAGTGGCAAAACTAAAGGCAATAAATAACCAAATTAAGGTAATCGAAAGACTACTGTAACTGCCTAACCATTTATATAATAAAACAATTAAGATAATGCTTATAAAGATAAAGACAAGATAGAATAAAACAACTCCTATTTCGGTTAAAATTATTTTTAAAAAATCTTTAATTTTATTTTTCTTACTTAAATTAATACTTTTCTTCCTTGCCTCTTTAAAATCACAATCTTCTAAAACAAAATAATGCATCACATAAAGCCATCTAAATAAAAGAATAGTTAAAACTATTAATAACCCTAAATAAAGAACACTAAAGACGGGATTACCACTTATATAATCCGTAATAAATTCAGGTACTTTTATAGTGGAAATAAAACCTGATGAGATACCTAAATTTAAGAATGGTATTAAAAAGATAACCAATATTGGTAGTAAAATGTTTTTTAGATTTAATATTCTTAAAGATTTTTTTAAAGCTAAAAGAAAAGCTTCTTTAACCCCAATTTTCTCCTTATGATAAGAGGCATCTAAAATAATGATAATGGTACTAATATCAATAAAGGTATAAAAAGTGAGTAACAATATTAAAATCAGTAAAAAGATAATAGTTAACGGATTAAGTAAAAAGCTAACAACATTTTCAATGGTAATATAAGTATAACCACTTATTTTGGTAATTAATTTAAAAGCACTTAAAAATAACGGCGTAAAAATAATTACCGAAGCAATTTTATAAAAGGCCTCAAAGATAAGCAAGGATTTTAAATTAAATTTTAAAATATTTTTTAGATTAATCTTTTTCTTTTTCATAACTACTCCCTTAAATTGTTAATAAAAACAAAACTCCAAATAAATAATAAACGAGCATTGCCCAAAAACTTAATTTACTAATAGTTATCTTTTGATAATTTTTAATATCTAGTGTTTTTTCTTCTTTAATAAATCTTAAACCAAATAATTTTTTGGTTTTTAATTCATTAGCACTATAAAGACCAAAACCAACAGGATTATCAAACTCTGAATACTCAAAATCTTTTATCTTTAAAAAATCAAAGAACATAACAAGGTCCCCAACAGATCCTGAAATATTCATAATTGCAAGCAATACTATTATCATATTTTGAAAAATAATTCCGATAATATAAGGAATAACTCCTAAGAAAATGAAAGGACTAATTAAAGATGCTAATACCCCTTTTTTACTAATATTTTGCTTAACTAAACAACAAAATACGCCTTTTTCTAAGTTAGCGCCATAGACTACTTTCTTTTTATCAGCCCCATTTAAAATATACACCAAACCGTGAATTAATTCGTGTAAAACAAAATAAGGAAATAATAAAAAGTAGGCAATAATATAACTATACTCCGTAATGTTATAAGTTTTATATAAAAAAATGGTAATTAAAAACATCAAAATAAGAAGTATCAAGGATAATACTTGGAGTAACATTGGACGCATTTCATAAATATAATATTTCTTTTCTTTTTTCATTGTATTTTTAATATAATATTATTTTCTTAGTTTGTAAAGAAAAATAATGTAATAAACTATTATTTAGTTTATAATAAAGATAGAAATGAGGTTTTTATGATAAAAGAAAAAAGTATTGGTTCATTAATAGTCATCTCGGCTCCAAGTGGCGCTGGTAAAGGAACAATTATTGGAAAACTACTAGAACATGATAATAAAAGTAGATGGTTAAGCGTTTCCACAACATCAAGAAATATTAGAAGTAATGATATTCCGGGAGTTACTTATAATTTTGTTACTAAAGATGTTTTTGAACAAAAAATAAAAGAAGGATACTTTCTAGAATATACGAATTATGCGGGTAATTATTATGGTACTCCGAAAGAACATATTAGTGAAAAATTAAATAAGGGTATTGATGTTATTTTAGAAATTGAAATTGAAGGAGCCAGTAATGTTAAAAAAATTTTTCCGGAAGCTATTTGTATTTTCATTATGCCCCCTTCTTTAAAAGAACTTGTAAGAAGACTTAAAAAAAGAGGAACCGATACTGATGAAAAAATAATGGAAAGATTTAAAAAAGCCTACCAAGAAATAAATGAAGTAAAAAAATATAATTATGTTGTGGTAAATGATGACATAGATAAAGCTACATCCAAAGTGGAAGCTATTATTAAAGCTGAAAAATGTCGCGTTGATAGAATTGAAGATGTTTACTTAGATACTAAAGAAGAAGAAATTCACGAACTTCTAATGGATAAAGAATTCATTAACGAAGAAATTAAAATAGACTAAAAGTAAGGACTTGCCTTACTTTTTAAATGATAATTCATAACTATTATCAATTAATTTATATATTTTATTAATATTTACCCTTCCATCTAAAATAATTGATATCCAACTTTTTTTATTCATATGATAACCCCGAAAAATAAGTTTATTATCCACAAGATTATCAATTAAATCTTTTTGGTATCTTAAATTGAGAACCTCAACTATTTCTTCGGAATCGGTTTCTAATCTATTTCTTTTAACGGCCATCACTAAACCATACCATTTATTATTTTCTTTATTTCGCCAGATGGCATCCGTTGGCGTATCCCATAAAAATTCTAATTCATCGTGATATTTTTCTTTTACATAAGAAATTATTTTTTGACTTTGCTTGCTTTTATAGACTTCTTCTTTATCCGTACAATTTAGAATAACATCTTCGATAACTTTATCATATTCGCTCATTACTTTACTTACATAATTACCATAAGCAGCATCGATATCTACTAAAATGTATTCTTCCCCTGTTTCATTATCCATTACTTTAGAAGTATAAGAATTATCAGAAATACTTATCATAACTTTAAAATGATTATCTAATATATTTTTTGCATAACAATAAGTTTTACCTTTTAAAGTAAAACCATAATCGAGTAATTTAGCTTTTTTTATTTTAGTATCTTTAAAATATTTATCTAGATTACGCATAAAAACCTATATTATTTTTTTAAAGCTAGGCCATCACTAAAAGCGTTTCCCACTCTTTCTCCTACACTATAATAACCGTGAGTAAAAGGGTCATAACAAATAGCTTTTAATTTAGAAATATCAATGTCATCTCCATCCATAACACTATCTATTGCGGAAACGTTAACAATTTTGCCAACGACACCACAACCAAATTCTTTATCTTGATATTCCACAAATTCACATTCCATACAAATAGGAAATTCATTGATAATCGGAGCCTCAACTAAACTAGATTTAGTGAATGTTAGACCACTATTTTCAAATTTATCGGGAGTATTATTTCCGGATACGACTCCAAAATAATCAGCTTCTTTAACGTGGGTGGCATCGGCTAAACTAACTGTAAAAGCCTTCCTTTCCTTAATATTTTTAACCGTCTTGTGACTTGCCGTTAAATTAAGAGCAATATAATTACTTTCAAGCATCATACCCCATGCGGCATTCATTACATCTACCGTTTCATCCTCATTAAAGGTCGCAATCATTAAAACAGGCATTGGAAATATCGCATCCGTATTTTTAAGATTTTTACGCATATAATCAATCCTTTCTTTAATTTAAGTATAGCATTTTATTTAAAATCTTTAAACAATTTATTTTCTTTTAAAAAATTTATCTTTAAGCATTAGATAAGTAATTAAAACAAAGACTAAAATCATAATTAAAAAGGGATATTCTTTATTAACTATTGCATAGTAAATAAAAAAGCCTAAGAAGCCGACAATAAAAATTAAAAAACTAATTTTAAAAATATAATTAAAAACTTTAGCTATTTTTTCTTTTTTTAAATAATAAAATAACATTTCGAAGAAATTAGCTATCCCACAAATTAAAAATGGTAAAACCATAAGTCTTGGTTTTCCTTCGTTTTGAATGAAGGCAATAAGTAAAATTACCACCACCATAAAACCCACGATAAGTCTTTCTATACTTACCACTTTTTTTATTTTTTCATAACCTTGATTATTCATATTTATCCCTATTAATTATAACATAATTATTTTTAAATAAATTAAGCATACTATTAAATAATGACAAGATATGACAATAAAGATTAAAGATAATTGTTGGAATAATTATTTTGCTTTATAATTATAGGGAATAGGATGATGATTATGGAAAAAAGAAAAAAAGATATTGTAAAAATGCTTTTAAATCAAAACTTAGATGAAAAAAGTGAAGAAGAAATGCTAGATCTTTTAATTGATGAGCCAATCTCGGTGGATGTTGATAAAGAGATTGATGAAAAAATGTCTTTGGGAGATAAACTAGCCGATAAATTTTCAGAAATTGCTGGTAGTTGGACTTTTATCATTTTATTTTGTATCTTTCTTATCTTTTGGGTTGTTTTAAATGTTTATATTTTAACAAAACCAATTGACCCATATCCATTTATCTTACTTAATTTACTTTTATCTTGTCTTGCTGCTTTACAAGCGCCAATTATCATGATGAGTCAAAATAGACAATCTAAAAAAGATACCATTAGAAATAAAAATGATTATCGAACGGATTTAAAAAGTGAATTAATTTTAGAAGAATTAGATGATAAATTAGAAAGAATTATGATTAACCAATATAAAATTTTAAAAAGTTTAGAAGATAGCAAAAAACAAAAAAAGGTAACTAAATGAAGTTATCTTTTTAAGTGTTCATCATCTTCCATTCCCTCTAATAAAGATTTTATTTCAGAGCCATCACCTTTAATTTTATAATCATCTTCTCCTTCTAAAGAATAATCATTATATAATCTTTTTGCCTCTTCCATTAAATATTTTGCTCTTTCATAAGCATTGGGAGTATTTTCCATACTAACCGCTAAAGCTTGTTTTATTAAATTTAAATACTCTCGTTTGGCATCTTCGATTCCCCTAACTTGAGTTTGGCCATAAATTTCGCCCCCATTATTTAAATTTTCCCAGCCATGATGAGGTTTATCTAAATTTTGCATTGTAAAATCTCCTTACTATATAATTATTATAGCATTTAGAAAATAATTAGATAAACATTTTCAAACTTACTAGACATTTACTTTATTATTTAATTCTCTTTTTAATAAAATTAGACCAAGAACAAAAGCTAAAATATCCGAAATAACGGCACTCCATAGTAAAGTTACCACATTATGAGTTAAACTCGCAATTAAAATAATTGTAGGAACAAAGAATATTACATCTCTAGATAAGGCAAGTATTGTTGAAGAAAAACTAGAGCCCATTGATTGTAAGATAATCGATATGGATTTAACCTCACAGGTAAGAATGATACCTCCTAAGAATATTTTTAAACAATATCTAGCATATTCTAAATATTCTAAAGAATTACCCTTACCAAAAACATTGATTATATAGTCTGGGAAAATTTGAAATAAGAGAAAAGCTACCAAGCCAATAACTAAGTTAATAAGTAAAATATATTTAATGGTATCTTTTACTCTATCCATATTTTTAGCGCCCATATTATAGCCAATTATAGGCATACCTCCTAGAGAAATACCTATAATTATCGAGATGACAATTCCAAATACTTTCATACAGATACCAATGACCGCTAAAGGAGTAACAACACCATAGGGATTACCAGAAGATGCTAAAGTATTATAACCATATTTACAAACTAAATTATTGGCAACAGCAATAATAATGACTATCGCCAGTTGCGTAATTAAGGAAGCAAGTCCTAAGGATAAAGATTTTAAACACACTTTTTTATCTAATTTTAAAGATTCTTTATTTATTTTAAATGATTTGGCTTTAGTTAAATAAATAACACTCATAATAAAAGTAAATACTTGACCTATTACGGTGGCAATCGCGGCCCCTTTAACACTCATATTAAAACCAAAGATAAATAAGGGATCTAAAATAAGATTAGTTATCGCTCCCACTAAAGTTGATGCCATTGCATATTTGGGACTACCATCACTTCTAATCGTCGCATTTAATCCTTGCCCAATAATATAAAAAGGAAGACCATAACAAATAATTCTTAAATAATCTTGAGCATATCTATAACATTCTATCTCTTTGGGATTAGCCCCAAAAATATGGAGGATTTGTTTGGAAAAAACTAAACCAACAAGCGTTATAATAATAGATACTAAAATTAAAAGGACTAAACCATTACCAATCGCTTTATTAGCCTTTTCTTTATCTTTAGCCCCTAAAGATAAATTAAAAAGAGAAGCTACACCATCACCCACTAAAAGAGCAAAAGAAAGAGATATAACTGTAAAAGGATATACTATATTAGTCGCCGCATTTCCGAATGTTCCAGCATCACTCCAACCAATAAATATTTGGTCCACAATATTATAAAGGGCTGCTACAAGCATACTTATAACACAAGGAATCGCAAATTTCCGAATAAGTTTTCCAATATTTTCTCTTTCTAAATCCAAATTTTTCATACTAACCTCCCGATTTTAGAGCACAAAAATACGTAAGTCATTTCAATTGGACTTACGCATTTTCGCTACTCATTGAATAAATAACTTTAAATTGTTCTCTCACAAACCTTTATCTAATTTTACCATAGTTTAATTTATAATGTAAGGTCTAAAATTAATTTTGATGTAAAATATGTTCACCTATAACTAAATCAAAGTTTATTAAAGTATCTCCATCAAGATTTTCTTTATGCATATCTACTGCGGTTATTTGCTTGTTATCATAAGTTGTATAATAGTAAATACCCTTATCCATATTTGCGCATGAACTGTAAATAGTTATTTCATATTTATCTTCCCCCATATGAACACATCCTCTTTGTTGTTCAACAGAAGTTAAGATATGGAAAAATTGACTCACACTAGAATTTTCATCATCTTTTGATAAGGAATTCATTTTTGTAAATGTCGCTTTAACAAACCGAGATGCGGAAGATAAATCCCCAGGTAAGCCGATTGCTCCCATACCTCTACTATAAGTATCAAAGTTTAACTTTTTAGAAAAATTATTTACTGGTGACTCAATAGATAAACTCATATAATTGTTTAAATTAAACATTTGCATATCGAATGTTGGATTATTAGTTAAAACTCCAACCGGATTATCATATACTTTTAAACCATCTTTAACACTTTCTACGGTAATGGAACTAAATTTATCCGCAATTATCCAATGCAAAGGAGATGCTGGTAATTTATCACTAAAGTTAACATTCGCAATATTTATATTTTTTAATAATTCTTTTACCTCTTCAATACTTGCACATTTACTTAAAATGTAAGGAATAAACTCAAAAGGCGCAATATTATCTTTATCTTCTTTTATTTCATGATAAAAAGCATTCCTAGGAAAGTTTAATCCTGCCATCCCTAATCCTTTTTCATTAACGGCATCATAATACAAAGGATATTCTCCTTCAACATAAGCCATTCCGATAATAGCATAATGCTTATTTATACTATCCGTTTTTCGAAAATTAAATGAAAAGTTTCTTGGTGTTATGGTTACGGTTTCTTTATAAGAATACTCTAAATCTAAATTTCTTCCAAAATAACTATTTTTTGTTTTATAAGTTATTGCTGTACACATTTATAAACCTTCTTTCTAATTATTTAGTAAAAGCCGTATGCTTTCATCAGTTGTCCATAACTCAGAATTAAAATTACTTTTAAATTAAATAATACATTCATTTCTCTTTAAGAATTCAACATCTTGAATCCTATTCCCTTCATAGAACATATTCATAATATATAGAGTATCTAAATATATAACATTTATTTTATATAGATTCGAATCATCACCTATCATGTTTGCATAACCAATATATTTATATATACTTGATTCATCAATTTTACTTGGTAATATAAAAGAATTATATATTTGCCTTTTACTGCTATTATTTTTTAATTTACTTTTTGCGGTACGACAATACTCAGTCTGCTTACAAATATCAGAAGTAGCAGGTACATTTCCCTTACTATAATATTTCGAATCAATTATAAAAATACTATCATCTCTCGAAAAAATTGTATCTGGTATTAAAGGAGATTGACGACCAATATTGTTAGGAGTATACTCATGTTTTGGTAATAGTTCTTTTCGTAATTTTTCATTATTTCCAAATAAATAAGCTATCATATATTCCCATGAATAATGATATTCATAAGTAATATAACTATTAACTGTCATTATATTATCACTTGAATAATAACTCAAAATATTAATTAATGAATTAAGTAATTGTTTTTTATAATCTTCAAATGTTGTAAATAATTCTTTCTTTAATAAATTTATATAATAATCAATATTGTTATCATTAATTATAATATTTACATTATACATTTCTTCTTCTAATTTACAAATATATTTACCTATAATACATTTATTTATACAAAACTTTTGAAGTTCAGTGATGATAGTATGATTCTTTTCATTACTTTCAAACACTATATTTGGATAGTATACTGAATTACTATAAATTATTGATTCTCTATTTATTGTTTTTTTCCAATTTATTTTTCCTCCATTATTAATATTATATTTCTTTTCAATTTCTTTATATAATCCATGTTGAATATAATCTTTTACCAACCATATTTCAGAATAAATTGGCCATTCCTTTACAATATTATTACCTAAATTGCCATATAATTCTATACTTTTTTTCTTAGCTGGCAAAATTGAATTAATTAATTTATATATAAAATTATCATCACATTCAGCATCAGCTTTAGTAATACCTATTGGTAAATATAAATTAATAATAATATTATCATTATTATTTAATTGTTCAATTCCAACTTTAGGAGAATTTTCAAAATAATTTATTTCTATTTTTTTATTCGTCATCAAAAGATATCCTTATTATATCCTCTAAGATGTTTTTACTCATTAAGTCATCAAGACACTTAATATCATCACAAAATAATGAACTATGATTGTATTTTGTAACATCATCAAATAAATATACTAATACTTTATTTTTAAATTTTTCAAATTTATTAAAATCAAGACAATTTATTTCATCTTTTTTATCAGCTGAAATTAAACATTTATCATTAATAAAATATTTACCTAATTGTTTATCTTCACCCTGTAGAATCTGATTTCCTTTATCTATTATGGCTTTATTAATCTTTTCCACGAAGGTTGACCAACGAACTTCATTTGAATTTGGGACAATCATATCTCCAATTTTATCTATATCAGTAAACATATTACTACAATATTCCATTTCCCATCTTCTTTTAAATGCAGTATCTAATGGATACACATTTTGATCACTAGTATTCATTGTACCAATAATATATAAGTTATCTGGTAATGTTATTCCTCCGTTACTATCTATAAAATGCTTTAATTTTTCGTTACCATCAATTTCTGAGTATTGATTAATAAAATTATTATCTATACAAAATTTTACTTTGGTGGTATTTTCTCCTGTTTCCTCATTTCTATCTAATAATTGAAAAATATCTCCAAAAATTGCTGAAGCATTTCCTCTATTTATTTCTTCAATAATTAGTACTACTTTTTTATTTTTATTTTTATTATCTAAAGCTTCTTTCAACGCTCTAGTAAAGGGACCAGGAATTGGTTTATATTTTAATATATCGTTTTCACTGATTGGCATAATTTGCCCAACAAAATCAGAGTTACTATAATCAGGATAAAATACAGTTCTAATCTTTATTATATTATCATCTTTTGTACCAACTATTTCATTTAAATTGTTTTCAATGTAATAACTTTTACCACATCCTGGTACTCCATAAAATAATCTATTAAATCCAATTTTAATATCAGCAGCTTTTTGAATCTGAGATTTCTTATATATATTCTCATCATCTTTATTTTCATCATCATTTGTTTTGTTATCACTGTTTTCTGTTGGCATATAGCCATCTCCAAAAACACTTTTTTGGAAGTCCTCCCATTCAGAACTATTCCAATAACCATCTTTTAATTTAATGATGTTTAAAATAGGAAAATAATATTCATTCTTGATATGTTCTATTAATTCAGGAATTATATTATAATTATCTGTTTTATAACATATTATAGAGTCTTTCCTGCCATCAATATAGTTTGAATATTTGTCATTATTTAAATCCATATTAATTAGTTTTTGTAATGCTAAAACATTTTTATTATGTATCTCATTCTTATTGGAATATCTAGCATCCTTACCAAGTTCTAATGAAACAATATAATCAGTTTGCTTTATTTTTTTGGGAAATTCTATATAGATATATATGCCATCCCTTTTACTACTTCTTTTATCAAAGTGTCCAAATCTTAATGATAAATTAGCGCCAAAATGTTTAAAAGCATCATTTTTAAATCGCGATACAAGGTTGTCTTTTTCATAGTAATCATCTAAAAATTTAGAAATACTTTTCCCAATCTTATAACCTGTTGAATCAGTATAATAATAATTTGAATCTTTATATCCTTCAATGGATTCACTTATTGTACCAATATATTCTTTAAATAAATTAGATAAATAGTCTTTATTCATGTTAACCTCCAAACAAAAGTAAAACTCAATAAATTAAAAATTATTTCGTTTTTCACCTTGATAAGCCTCACGGCTTATCTTTCCTGCTTCATTGGACTAAATCCTCCACAGGCCATATTTAAGAGCAGTCGCTGCCGTATTTGTTTTTTATTTATTATTTTATTTTCCCTAAGTACATTTTAATTATATCTCACGAACAAATGAATGTCAACACAAATTTTCACTTTTTGTATGACTCTCCTAGTATATAAAAAAATTACATTTCATATTAAAATATCTTTTTAATTTCAATATAATTATATCAAATCATAATATTATATATTAACATAAAATGGAGCCTTAATGACTCCTAAAGGGTTATTCAAATTTAGATTATAATAAATTTATAAATTTTTTTTAATTAAAATCTTCTACTATTATTTCTCGTTAACAATTCTTTAAGTTTGGATAATTCATAACTACTAAAAAATTTTGAATTTAAATTATCGGGATTGCTATTACCATAAACTATTGATTTTTGTAATATAAAATCATCCAAATTAACATGTTTAAAAAATTTACTTACAAATTCCGCTAATTGGTAACATTCTCCTTCTGATTTTGCACGATAATATACATACATCATACTTGTGGTAATTCCAGGTTTTAACTTAAATACATTTCCAGAATAATTAACAAATGATTTAAATGTCTCACTGAATGGTCGATTAACAATCTCAAACCATGGCATTCTATCAGCGACATAGTATGGGAAATCAGTTTCTGCATTTTGAATGCTTCCTAAAACAAATCCATATAGCATTGGATCAACAGTATCAAATCCCATTCCCATTATACAACTTACTAGCATTTCGGTACTAACTACATTTTTCATACATTTAACAAATCCTCCTAAAAATTAACTACTATTCTATAATATACTTGAGAGGTTGTCAATCTTATCTCTTTTTTTGAGTTTCCGTATTTTTTAAAATATTTGATATAAAATTGATGATTTTTGGTTTACATGTCTAATAATATTGTGTA
>CANQBI010000036.1 GCA_947589435.1 uncultured Bacilli bacterium | reverse complement strand
AATGATTTTCATCATTCTTCTAATATTTCAATTCTTGTATCAAATTATTGTTCACCAACACTATTTGACAAAGAACCCCCTTTTAACGCACCTTTTTATAAACATCAGCCTTTTGTTTTTCTATTTGTTCTTGAATAACCATTAAGATAAACTTTTTATCATAATCCGGATTTCCGTTATTTAAAAATGTTTTTTTATCTCCTAATTCAATATAAGGATGTAGTTTTTCATCAGAATGAACTTTATAAAATAAACCATTGTTAAGATAAGATTTTTCCGATACATAAACCTTAAATTCATTCCCACTTCTATATAAAGTAATATATTTAGAATTATCTATCATACCACTGTATAATACAATAGCATTATAAAATCCTTGAGCGTAGTATCCTATATAATCACTATTTTTTATGGCTCTTTCTAAAGAGACAAAAGAACTTAAATCACTAATCTCTAAATCTCTTTCAGATACATTACCATCACAATATCTTTCAATTTTTAATTGACCATTATCATCTTTAATTCTAAAAAAACTATTATTATCATTTAATTTTTTTTCAGCGGTACTAATAAACAAATCACTACTTAAACCAGTTTTATTACAACTTACAGCCTCAAGTATATATTTATCTTTTACTAAATCTTTAAAAGTAATATCATATAATTGTTTTATTGCTTGAGCATAAATTAATCCCTCTTTAAATTGTTTTATTAAATTGACTATTTTATCAAATTCTAATTTTAGATAATTAAACAATTCTTCATCTTCTATAATATTAATGTTGCGTATAGCTTCATAAAATTTCTTTAATACTTCTTCATATATCATTTTCGATTGATAATTTATCTTTAATTGCATATTTTTGTCCATTATAATTCTCCTTTTTGTGCCTTTATTATATCACATCAATTAACTATTGCAAGACTATTTCTTATTAACAAGTAATTGCCCTTGCATTAAATAAATCGTTTTATTTTCCTCTAAAAATTTATTGATGTTGGTATTAAAAGTTTTTACTACTTCCTCTAAGGTATCTCCCTCAGCAGTTATATAATAAGCATAACCATTTTTAGGAATCAATATTTGTTCATTAGGATAAATATAATCTTCCATATTTAAACCATTTAAACTAGCCAAAAGTTCCGGATTAATATTATATTTTCTTCCTATACCATACAAACTATCTCCTTGTTCCACAGTATAATAATTAAAATAATCTTTACTATTAACAGGCACTATTAATTCCATATCTTCTCTTACATCATTTTCAAAATAAATATTATTTAAATCTTTTAAAGTTTGTACACTCGTTTCAAATTTCTTCGCGACACTATAAATATCTTCTCCCTTTTTTAAGCGATAACTTTCAAACATTTTTCCACCTCTAATATAAGGTATGTTAAATATTTTTTTGTGTTTCTAATAAATAAAAATCATATTGGTATTATTGAAGTTCCATTCAAAGTTTTGCATAAGTAAGATTTCATCCTTGCCATTATGCATCATTAAATTATTTTCATTTAAATAATAAACTGTATCATCTTCTATCTTTATAATTTTGGTAATTACTTTATCAGATAATTTTATATAATTCTTATTAATTACTTTATATAGAGTATTATCTTTTACTTCATAAGTGGGATAGTCTGTACTTAAAAAATTTAACTTCTTATTAACAATTTCTTTATAATCTTTGGAAACTAATTTATTATTTTCTAAAATCAAATAATCTATTTCTTCTAATTTTTTCTTTTTTAAATCTAACCGATATTCTTTTTCTTCTTTTTTATCCAGTAAATAAACTTTATTTTTATAGTCTCCAAGAAAAACACTATTAAAAGATACTTCGGTATCTAATTTTATCTCTTCATATTTACCCGTTTTTAAATTAATTACATAGAAAGATGAAAAGAAATATTCTTCATTATAATTCGGAATTATTAAATATTCATTCATCATATATACTAGTTCTAAATTATAAATATCTTTATTAAATATGGTTATGGTATCACTATTATTTTCATTTACATAAACAAATCCTCGATAATTAAATAAAGCATAATTTTTATTATTTAAATAATTTAAGTCAATCTTTTGATAGGTTTTATTTAATTCTTTTATCTTACTATTTTTGACTGTATCAATGCTTACCTTACTTAAATTATAAGCATAAACTTCTCCTTCTTCATTATGACATAAAGGATTGAATTCTAGATTACCTAAAGGAATAATACAAGTTTCATTTTCATTTTTATACTCTTCAATATTATTTATTAGTTCTCTTTTTTTGGAATATTTATGGCGTATTAAATAAGAATAAGTTACATCTTTATCCTTGATTAAAAAAGTATAATAACCTTTTTCCTTATCAAAACTTTCTTCTACTTTATATTTATTAACATTATAAGTTTTCGTGTAATTATAAGGGTGAATTATTAAATATAAAAATAGGAAAAAGAAAAAGATTAAAACGGTTATAAAAACATATAACTTAATTTTTTTCTTTTTCTTTGGCATATTCTTTCTTCGCTTTCATCATAAATTCCGATACCGTAGTTTCAATTTCGTCTAAAGCATTATTCGAAATATTACTTAAAACTATCACTTCTTTTACGGTATCTATGGTAACCTTACCCCATATAAGTCCTTTATATATTTCCATATCATTATATAAATCGGGAGTTATCGAGTAAAGAAAACTACCCCACACAATTCTTTTATGACCTAAAAGTAATCTTTTATTGGTAAGAACAATAACAAAAGTATTAAACCATTCTGTAAATTTTTCATTTTTTTGAGCAATAAAAGCATATAATACTTCTTCTCCTGGATTAAGGTAATCTTCCACTATTTGAGCATGCTTCTTACATCGCCAAAAAATACCTCCGGGATATTTATTTTTAAATTCTAATACTTTATCATATACTTTACCCATTTAACTTCACCTGCTTTTTTTATTTAACTTCTGTACTCCATAACTCATGCATATTACAATAAGCATATAAGATACCCTTTTCATTAGGAAATACTGCTTCTGGCGTATCTCCTGGTTTAAAATATTTTAGATATTCATTATTTTCCGTTACAAAACATATCCATTCAATATAATGATTATCTTCCATTACATGATTAACTTTAACATTTAAGTTATCTCCATCTACTTCAAAGGTTGGAATATGTTTTTCAAAAGCGGCCTCAACTGTATTTGTTTTTACGGAAGCCATTTTTTCATCACAACAAATAAAATTACAAGGACAATGACAGTCTTTAATAACTTTAACTAGGGAACCGCAACTATTACATTTTTTTAACATTAATTCTCGCATAATTTACACCTCTATTTATATTATAAAATAAATCTCTATTTTTTTAAACTTCTTTTTGGCCCTTTATAAATATATTCTTCTGTGCTTACTCTATTTTCACTTTCAATAAGCCTAATGGCACAATTATCCATATTAGCTTCTTTATTATACCACTCGGGACTATAATGGAACCAATTCATAATAATCGTTTTAATTGTCGTGCCATGGGATACCACAAATAAAGGGTCACTTTCATCTCTAAAAATTGTATCAATAAAAAGTTTCGTTCTTAAAGCCACATCCATTGGACTTTCCCCTTGAGGCATTTTCGCATAAAACTTCCCATCGTTTTGCCAATAATTATCATAAAATTTAAATTCTTTGGGATATAATTTTTTAATTAAACTTATCTCTTTATCACTAAATAGCCCATATCTTTGCTCAATTAAAGTTATATCTTCTTTAATATTCTGAATATTTAACTCTTCATTAATAAGTCTAGCCGTTTCTCTTGTTCTCGTATAAGGACTTACCCATAAAGTAGCGTTATCAATACTTATATTATGTTCCTCTAAATACTCTTTTAAGAATATTCCCGCTTCTTTTGCTTCCAGAATTCCTTTGGCTGATAAGTAAACTTGATGGTCAGGTAACCCTACATGATAATTTTCTTTCGTATTTTGCATGGATTCGCCATGTCTAATTAAAAATATTTTTATAATAATCCCTTCATTTCTCTTATAGATAATCTATTTCTAAATTCTTCTTTAAAATTAAACCTTTATCCTCTTTCATGCTTTCAATAAACAACTCTACTTCTTCTCTATGTTCCATATATTTCTTTAAATCATTTAAGACATAATTTAATTCTTGTAACTTACCATCATACTTTTTATAAGCATCTTTTTCATTATTAATATTCCTTAAAGGATAACACATGGAAGCATATCTATTACATTCTTCCTCTAGCATTTTAAAGCATTTAACTAAGTCTTCATTGCTATAACCTTTAACACTGCCATAATCTAATATACTAAGGGAATTAAAATATTTTATAAGTTCCATACTCTCTATTTTAATAAAATCATAATTATCTACTTTGTACATCTCTTTACCTAATTTAAGTAATAGCTTAAAAGGTATTCCAAAATGTTCAATATCTTTTCTTTCAATAAAACATACATTATTAATAATTATTTTCATGATAACCCACCTATAATTATTATATAAAAAAAGTCTGATATAATCAAACTAATTATTTAACTCTTACTTTAGAACCAATACCCCAGCTTTCTTGTCTTTCTAATCTGTTTTGCAAAATTTTAGGTTCAATAATTCTATTAACGCTATTTATATCAGCCTCAGTTAAAACTGTAATTACTTTACTTTCTTCATACCATTTTAAAATTATTGGACTTACTTCAAATGGAGGCTTAGATGTCGGTTTTGCTAAATCCGATACAGAAGGCTTTTTACTATTCAATTTTTCCCTTAATTCTTCTCTTTTTAAATCAAGTAAAAAAACTTTAAATATCTCTTTATCTTCTAAATTATTTTCTACTAAAAACAATACAAAGTGTTCTTCAAATATTTTTAAATTTTCCTTATCTAATAAACTATGCGTTTCTAAAAATTCTTTTTCAATTTCAAAAAAATTTCTTAATATTTTTCTATCTTCTAAAGAAAATACTTCTAAACTATTTAAATTCATTATAAAATCTCCTTTTAAATAAGTACTATTTATTATAGCATAAAAATTTTTGCTTTTAAATTAAAATATGATATAATAAAAGCAAATTTTAGTTATGGAGGTTTTGAAAATGAATTTTGAATTTAATTATATTAAGGAAAATATAGAAAGAATTAACCAAAATCCTGACAGTGTATTTATTATAGAACCAGGTTTTGTTGGAAAAAAGAAAGCCTTATTTGCTTTAGTAAAAGAAGATGATGGAGTTTATAAAAATATTCAACTTACCAAAGAAGTATCAGATTGGATATTTCCGGCAATGCCTATCTATGACTTTCATAATGGTCCAGGGTATTATCTTTTAGATAATTATTTAATCTTCAATGATTATAGAGCGGTAAATATTACTAATCTAGAAGGATTTAGACTTGCTCCAATTAAAGCAAAAGTTTTTAATACAGGATTATATGCGACCTTTAATGATGGTTCGGCTACTTTTATTATAGGGAATACTGCTAAAAGTTTTGAAAAAAATGGTGGGTTAGAACCATACATCAAATTATTAGAGCAGTATAAAGAATATAATCCCCAATATGAAACTTATGAGGTTATTGAAAAAAAATATATTGGAGATAATACTTATATTATTCCTAAACTTCAAGAAAAAACAAAAAAGAAGTTAAGACTAAAAAATTAGTTAAAGAATAAGAGATGTAGATAGTATTTACATCTCTTTTTGTAATCTTAACTTTTTAACATCCATATCACGAGTAATTATCATATCTTCCGTATTTGCTAAAGATAATTCTTCAAATTGATAACATCTCTCTAATTCTCTTTCAAAATTACTAACAAGGTTATTATATGTTTTATGTATTGCATCATGAATTTGACTATTAAATGCTAGACCATGTTTATGCTTTCTTTGAGCATATCTAAATAATTCGGATTTTAAAGATTGATTATAATTTTCAGCCATTTCTTTAGCATCTTCATAGGTATTAAAAACTTTAAAAACTTTATCAATTTGTTTTGATTCAAAATTAAAATCATCATTTAGAATAACTCTTTTACCAATGTCTTCATTATAATCTCTTAAAGATTCTATAAATCCTTCATAATCTTTATAAGGAAATATTACTTTATACCATATATTTTCTCTTTTTTGACCAAGCATTGAAATATCTTCATATGTATAATAACCAACAACATAACATTTGGAAACAATGTAACCTTTAGTAACATCTTCACCCTTCCAATTCTTGACTTTTAAATCTAACACAGCATATTTTATAGGAAAAATATTTTCTTTATTCATAAACCCTCCCTCATAGATATATAACATATATTGAATCTTTTAAAATTATCTCTTATCTTTACTTAATTTTTCTTGAATACTTTGAAAATCTTCTTTTTCTTGAGAATTTTCAAACCAATCTTGGCATATTGTAGAAACTCCAGAGTATAAATACTCATTTGATTTAGCATTAGAGAATACTTCTTCTATATCATCCTTAAGATAAGTCATAAACTCTCTTATATCTTTAAGAACTTTTCTTTTAGGAAATTCTTTTCTTAATAATTCTCCAAATAAATGAAAATTATTTAAAACAAAATTAGATATATTGTTGCCATAATCTCTAATGTCAATATTTAAAGTAGGAATTGATTCTAATTTTTCTTGTTTAAATTCTGGATAATCTTCAATCGGTTCTGATCCTTGTTTTAAGATAATTATATTTTTATCAATAACCATTTGTTTAATTTCTTCTTTAGAATATGTTTTATTAAAATCAAATTCCATATCAGAAGAGATTGCCGAAAGATAATTCACTTGATAAAGTTGATTCCACCATTCAAAGTTCTCTTTATGTCCTTCAGATGTTACCCCTATAAATGTCATAGTTGTAGGAATTCTATAGAAAAAAGTATATTGTTTATTATTAAGTTTAGAAAACATTTCTAAATAATCATCTTCATCAAGGCTTATACTATAAAATTTTGATAATAAATCATATAATTCTTTATCATTTAATTTATTAAAGTCAGCATCAACTATTTCTTTTAAATCTTCTATATAATTCTTAATTTGTTTTCTAAATTTTTCAGCATTTTCTTCATTAGAGGCCCTTCCAATATAGGCATAAGTATCCTCCAATAATGAAGTTTTTTTAATTTCAGAATACATTTTGAAACCTCCCTGCTTAGTTATTATTATAACACATTATTTATATTTTGAAACATCTTCATAATATGTTTACATTTTTCTTTTTTTATACTATTCCAAAAAACTCTTAATGTATCATTAAATTCGAGTATAATATATGCAACAACATTTATATGCTTTCTTCTAAAATTTCTTTATATTTTTCCTCTAGATTATCTATGATAAACTTATCTTTTAAAACTTGCTTAATAAAGTCTTTATCAGCAGTTCTAATAATATTATTAACAATATTCTCTTGATTAATTTGAGAAATACTATGTATGTATTCACCTAAATACCTTATATCTTTAGAATTAACAAAAAATTCATCTAATAAATTATAATTATAACCCTTACAATCAAAATTCATACCTAGACGCCATATGTTTTCTAAAGCATAGTCATAAGTTTTAGCGACATTTATTAAATTTTCAAAACTATCTTGGTTAATTTTAGGAGTATATGGAACAGAAATATAAGAAGTTATTAATAGCATTAATTCTAAATCACTCATATTTTTAACAATATTAATATAAGTTTTATTATTAATTAATAAATTAAATATTCTTTTATATTCATCATCATTGGCCAGTATTAAATCTTCTATGCTTACATCTTTATTTTCTATAGATAATAATAAATTAGTTATATCTTTAAAATATTTTTCCCCAACTTTAGAATTTAAAAATAGATTTATTTCTTCAATCAAAATATCTTTATCAATTAACTTATTTATATATTTATAAACACTTTTAACAAAATAATTATTTTTTAAGACTACCGAAAAAATAAATTCTTTATTATCTACATAAATTAATATTTCTCCTGATTTTCCTAAATTATATTTTGTATATTTACTTAGTTTAATTTCATATATGTTTTCATCATAAAAAATTTTAAGAATAGAGTTTATTTTTAACTCATCAATCGTTTTAATAAATATATTATTTTCTTCAATGCTATATTCATAATTAATTTTATTATTATCAACTAATAATCTTATGTCTTTAAACATTTTTAAACCTCATTTCTAAAATAGTATTTTTCATAATTAAGACTATCTTGATAATTTGATATAAGTTTTCTTAATTGGAAAAAATATAAATTTTAATTTAGAAATATTTTATCATATTTCTAGTTATTTTAAAACTCGAACTTATAACTAGCTCGAGTGTAATATCAATCTAATCTTGGGTGAGTAAAGAAGTTATTTACAATTTTTATAAAATCTAAAATAGTTCAAAATAATGACTATTTATATAAAATTTTTAATCTTTCAATCGCTCTTTTTTTTACTTTTTTCATTACTTCTGGAGTTTTTTCTTGCCCAATAAATTCCCCAGTAACTATTCCAGGATATTTTGGATGTTTGATGTATTCATCTTCAGCAACTAAACTCCAGTTATTTATTCCATATTCAAGATCCATATTAAGGAAAAACATTAAATCACCAAATGACGATAATGTTCTTTCATCATATGATTTCTTTAGTTGACTAAATTCTTCATCACTGGCTAATATCATTATTTCTGATTGTTTTGAGGGATTTATTATTACAGTTTTATTTTTTATATTTTTATCTAAACAAACACTTAAATCTATAATATCTTTTCCATTTTCACTTTTTGTTATTACTAAATTACTTAATAGAGTACTAAATCTATCCATATTTTTATATTTAGCAAGGGATTCCATCAAAACGCTTGAATCAAATATTGGTAAAGTTTCTTCATTGCACTTGAAAATAAGAAATAAATTAAATATGTCTTCTTTTGATAAATTTGTGTTTTTGGGTTGTCTATATTCTTCAATGCTTATTACTTTTCCCATGTTTTTCTTATCCTCCTTATATATGTCAAATAATATTTTGTTATGGCAAAATAATTAACCCCCTAGGTATTTTGACATTAAATCAAATAACCTAAGGGTTATCTTTTTATATCAATATTTGAAAATGTGCGAATAGAAACGCCAATGGTGCAATTAACGTAGTAATATACAACTTTTCAGAAAAAATTACAATTAAATTTACTATCTACTAATACCTTTGTTAACTGCTTGAAGCACTTCAGTAATAGAGTCTTTACTTTCAAGTTGAGCTTTATATTGCTCAGGGAAAAAGACTTTAAAAACTTGTTCAATAAGCGAAGTATCAATTCCTGTAAGTTTAGAAATTTCATCATAATGAATATGTTGACCTAATAATTTTATAATATTTTCTAATTTATTTTGACCAAGAATATTAAGCAAATTTAGTTTTTCGTCTTCTTTCATTATAGTTGTACTCCTTTCAATTTATATCAATATTCGAAAATGTTCGAATAGAAACGTCAATGGTGGAGTAGACGAGAGTTGAACTCGTGTCCAATATAATCTATGAAACAATATCTACAAGTTTAGTTAGAATTTAATTCATTATATAGACAACTCTAACGCATTTTCTATATAACTAAAGATTAAGTAATTATTCGTTATTTTACCTTAATCAAATAAAATAATATATCTTATATTTAATGAACCTTATATAACTCTATAAGCAAAGTATATATAAGATACTCCTACGCAATCCTATGCGTATACTGGAGCAAAACTATAATTAGTTTCGTTATTTATTTTTTTGTGCATTTTAGGTATGCCTACCACTTGCAATCATTTCTAGTTTTTATATGTCGAAACCAAACTACCCCGTATCAAAATTATATCATAATTTTGTTTGAAAGTAAACTCCTAACAGATAGATGAGGTTGATTTAGCATTTAAATCTAAATCCACAAATTCACCCTTTTTATATAATGGGTAGGCGGCTGCTCCAATCATCGCCGCATTATCTGTACAATAAATAAATTCTGGTAATGTAAGCTCGGCATTATATTTTTCACATACTTCCGCTACTTTTCCTCTTAAATATTTATTGGCAGATACTCCGCCTGCTATAATAACATTTTTAATATTGGTTTTCTTTAAAGCTAGTTCTAATTTTCTGGTTAATTCTTCTACGGCAGTTGTTTGAAAAGAACAAGCTAAATTAGCTTTATTTATTTCATTTCCTCTTTGCTTTTCATTATTAACTAAATTAATAACACTACTTTTAAGGCCACTATAACTAAAGTTATAACTATCATCATTAACTACATGGGGAAGTTTATAAGTATTTTCCCCTTCTTTAGCTAATTTTTCAATATTTGGGCCACCTGGATAAGGAAGTCCAATAACTCTAGCCACTTTATCAAAAGCCTCTCCTATGGCGTCATCTTGGGTTTCTCCAAGCATTTCAAATTCATAATCCCCAGTCATTTTAACTAGTTCGGTGTGACCGCCACTAACAATTAAGGCTAAACAAGGAAATTTTAATTTATCCCCAATTTTATTGGCATAAACATGCCCAATTAAATGATTTACTTTAATAAGTGGTTTATCATAGACATAAGATAATACTTTAGCAAATTCAATTCCGACAAGTAGTGATCCAAGTAAACCTGGCGCATAAGTAACCGCAATAGCATCAACATCAGAAACTTTCATTTTCGCTTTATTTAAAGTTTCTTCTAAAACCATTGTAATATTTTCAGTATGCATTCTAGAAGCTATTTCGGGAACTACGCCCCCAAAATTAGCATGGGTATCCATTTGCGTTAAAATGGTCAAAGCTACAACTTCTGTTCCATTTTTCACAATCGCAATACTTGTCTCATCACAAGAGGTTTCAATACTTAAAATATTAACATCTTTCATTATTATTTCACCCTTTTCATAACATAGGCATCAATACCATTATAGTATTTAGGTCTTTTATTTATTATTTCAAAATTAAACTTTTGATATAACTTAATCGCCGCTTCATTATTAACACTTACTTCTAAAAATATCGCTTTATTCTTATTATAATAATTATCTAAAAAACTATTTAATAAATTACTAGCAATATTTTTTCTTCTCGCATTTTCTTTAACATAGATAACCTCTAACTCATAAGTATCCATAGTTTCACTAATAATTAAAAAACCATTAATATCACTATCTATACTTACTAACACGAGATAATTATCTTTATCTAAATAATCATCTAAATTATAAGTTAAAGAAAAATTAGCAATTAAATTTTTTCCTAAATCTTCTATCTTAGGTATATCTTCTTTTAATGCTTTTCTAATCATTTTTCCACAGCAATTTTTTTAACATAGATTGGATTTACTTCATGAGGATTTAAACTTTTCTTCTTTAAAGCAAATTCAATTATCTTTTTATAATCTAATTCAACATCGATAATAACTTCATATTTTTTAGAATATTCTTCAAATTCTGAATTAGATAAATATTCATAATCCCCTACTAATTTATAGTCGTTCGTGAATATTCCTATATAATAACCGTTTTTGTCACTAAATGCAACTATTTTATTATCTTTATCAGTACTTAAAGCCATACATTCTAGTGAGGTTATGGTTCTTATTTCTTTATGCCAAGAAAAAGCTAAAGTTTTCGCGGTTGTAACTCCTAGTCTTACACCGGTAAATGATCCAGGTCCATTAACAACCACAATGGAATCGGGAATGTTTTTGTTTAAAACTTTCTTAATTGTGGGCATCACAATACTACTTGTTTCTTTAACATTCTCAATTACTCTTTCTTTGATTACCTCACCATCCTCATAAAGGATTATAGCAACATCATTTAAATGTGTATCAATAAATAAAGTCATTTTTTAATCACCCTTTTTATAATACCGATTCACATAGTTCTTCATAAGCCTTACCATAAGGTTTAAAAACTAATACTCGGGTATTTTCATCAACTATTTTAAAGATTATCTCAAGTCTTTCTTCCGGTAAGTCATTTTTAATTAAATCAGCCCATTCAATAATGGTAACTCCACCTTTATTATAATAATCTTTAATTCCAATATCTTCTTCTACTTCATCTAAGCGATAAACATCCATATGATATAAAGGTAATTCCCCATTTGGGTATTCTTTAATAATATTAAAAGTCGGACTTGTAATATTTTCTTCAATACTTAAGGAAGATGCAAAACCTTTGACAAAAACAGTTTTGCCACTACCAAGTTCTCCTTCTAAGCAAATTACCATATTTGGAAATTTTTCGCTTTCTATATTTTCCGCTAATGTTAGCGTATCATCAACACTTTTTGAAACATATCTTAAATCCATACTATCACCAATATTAATTATAAAAAAAAAACTCATAATAAACAAGTCTTTTTAATCTATATTAACACTTCACAGGTATTTTAGAGCAAAATATATATATAGCCATTAATGTTTTTTGTCATAAGTTCTTCTTTAGTTATTATATCAGTTTTACTTTATCATTATGGCTTATGTGCTCTTATTTTTTTAAGTATTTTTACCATCTCAGCATCTTCTGAATCAATCTTAATATCTCTTTTTTGGTTATCATAAATATCTTTAGCAAAATAATCATTTAAAAAAGTATACATTTCGGTGTTTTTAAAATCGCCATTATACATTCCGTTATCACAAAATCTTATTCCGGAAGCCAATATATATTTGCTTATTAAAAGTTTGGCAGCCATATCTACATACCATCTAATTGGACATACCATTACCCAATAATATCGACCATTAAAACCCAGCGTTCGATTTTCATTTTTATACATCACTCGGATATATCTTCTACCGTAAAATTCATATTCTTCATATTCATTTGGCCTAAATGAATCTCTATCATTAGTCCAAATAAAGGAATCTACAGTCCATATTTTACCCGTTTTTTTTAATGTTCCATGACTATATTTATAATCTAAAGCAATTTGAAGTCCTCTATCTATGACTTGAGGATATTCCAAATAAAATGTTTCATATCGATAATAACCTCTAAGTAACTCTTCATAATTATGTGAAATAATTTCAAATGGTAGTTTGTCAGATAAATTTGCAAATGATATAACGGGACGAATTCCAACAGACCTATCACCAGCATTTACAAAACAATTGGTATGATACTCAGAAATTTGAACGTTGCCATTTTCACCTGGAGTTGATAAATAATAATTGCTCAAATTATCAAAAATTGTATTTTTTTCATAAAAATAAGAACAGCCTAAAGCCACAGCAAAATCAGTTGGCTTGCAAATATTATTTGTTCTTTTTATTACATCTAATTTATTTTCACCAAAGACTTGTTCATTTGTCAGTAAAGTAATTTCTTCATTCATATTAATCACAACAGATATTATAGCATTTAATATTAAACTTTTCAACAAAATTAATGGCACTACCAAATTTTAAGCCAAAAAAAAATTGGCAACTACCTATTTTCGCATTCACTATCGTCGGCGTATTAGTGCTTAACTTCTCTGTTCGGGATGGGAAGAGGTGTGTCCACTAAGCTATCGTCACC
>CANQBI010000035.1 GCA_947589435.1 uncultured Bacilli bacterium | reverse complement strand
ACCATTTTAAATATTTTGTTGATAAAGAAGCATTATCAGGTAATTCAAGTATTTTACTATTAAATCTAGCATGCATTTGCTATCACTCTCCATTGCATTAAAATATTATACTGTTATTTTTTCTTATGTCAAGTGAACATATCCCAACATTCAGGACAAATTAATTCTAATTATTTTTATTTCCTTTCATAAAATCCCATTCTCGCTTTTTATCATAAGTATTTAATAATGTGTTATATTAATTATAAAGATTAGGAAAAAATAACCATCTATTTAACTAGTAGAGTTATTTAAATATGTGTTATAATATTTGGTGGAAACACTTTAGTAGGTGATATTATGTTAGAGGATAAATTAAAATTAATTCCGCATTTACCAGGTAGTTACCAAATGAAAAATAAAGATGGTGTTATTATCTATGTGGGTAAAGCGAAAGATTTATATAAAAGAGTTAATAGTTATTTTAAAGGAACTGTTACGGGTAAAACCAGAAAGATGGTTTCCGAGATAGATGATTTTACATATATTGTAACCAACACGGAAACCGAGGCTTTTATTGCCGAGATAAACCTCATTAAAGAATATAATCCGAAATATAATATTTTACTTAAAGATGATAAAAGTTATCCTTATATCGAATATATTAGTAAACCCTACCCTAAAGTTAAAGTATCTAGATATTTAAATATTAAAAGAAGAGATAAAAAATTAATTTTTGGTCCCTACCCTAATGCGTATGCCGCAAGAAGAATTGTAAGACTTATAAATAGATTATATCCTTTAAAAAAATGTGAAGGCATGCCCAAACAAGTATGTTTATACTATCATATTGGGGAATGTCTTGGCTATTGTACTAAAGAAGTTGACGCAGAAAAATTAAAGACAATGGAAAATGATATTTTATCTTTCTTAAGAGGTAATGATAAAATATTAACCGATAAAATAAAAGAAAAAATGCAAAGTTATTCCGAAAGTTTAAATTTTGAAATGGCTCAAGAATTAAAAGAAGAACTTAATTATATTAATATAGTTTTAGCAAGACAAAAAGTTGAATTACATGATTTTGTTAACAGGGATATTATTGGCTATTATTTAGATAAAGGTCATATTGCCGTCAATATTTTATTTATTCGGAATAACAAATTAATTGGATCTCATAATGAGTTATTAACGATTAAACTTGATGAAATTGATGAGCTTAATTTTTATATTTTAAACTTCTATGAAAGACATGAAGTACCAAAAGAAATAATTATTAGTGAAGATATAAATAAAGAAATATTAAGTGATTTAATTAAAACTAATTTTGTTATTCCCGAAAAAGGAACTAAGAAAAAGTTACTTAATATGGCCAAGACTAATGCGAAAGTCTATTTAGAAAGTGAAATAACAAGGGCTTTAAGAGAAGAGATGCGAAGCGAAGGCGCTAATGAAGAGTTACGTAAGCTTTTAAATATGCCTTATCTAAGAAGAATTGATACTTTTGATAACTCCAATCTTTTTGGTTCGTTTTCCGTAAGTGGCATGGTTGTTTTTAAAGATGGTAAACCTTCTAAAAAAGATTATCGGAAATATAAAATTAGTGTGGAAAAAAATGATGATTATCATACGATGAAAGAAGTTATCTATAGAAGATATTATAAAATGCTTTTAGAGAAAACGGAAGAGCCTGATTTAATTATTGTGGATGGCGGGATAAATCAAATTAATGCCACCAAGGAAACATTAAATGATTTAAATTTGCATATTAAAATAGTAGGGCTTAAGAAAAATGATAAACATAGAACTAATGAATTAATTGATGGTGATGATTATAAAACGATTGAACTAGATAAAGATAGTCATGTATTCCATTACTTAACAAGAATTCAAGATGAAGTTCATAGATTTACCATTACTTATCATAAAACTTTAAGAAGCAAAGGAAGCATCAGTAGTATTTTAGATGAAATACCAGGAATTGGTAATGTCCGAAAAAAAGAATTAATTAAAAAATATGGTAATCTTAATAATATAAAGAATGCCTCAATAGAGGAACTCTCTAAGATTATTCCTCTTGAGGTTGCTAAAGAATTAAAGGAGTTTTTACTAGCCCGGGATACCGAAAAAAATAAGGAGAAATAATTATTATGGGAGAAGAAACATTTAAAAAAATTAAAGAAATATTAAAAAAATATGATATTCCAGGTAGTTGTATCCACGTTGAAGAAAATCATAATGGCAATATCAATAGTACGTATGTGGTAACGATGCAAAATGAGACAGAAGAAAGAAGATATATTATTCAAAAAATTAATACAAATGTCTTTCCAAGACCAAGCTTACTCATGCGCAATATCGAAAATGTTACAAGACACTTAGAACGGGAGCTTATGTTTACGCAAGATGGTAAACATCATGCCCTACACTTAAGAAAAACTAAAGATAATAAAACTTATTGTTATGTTTTAGATGATGGTGACAGGGATTACTATCGGATATTTGATTATATCGAGAATGCCAAAACTTATAATACGATTGAAAATGCCGAAGTTGCTTTTAAAATCGGTCAAGCTTTTGGTAACTTTCAAAAAATGCTACGGAATTTTCCGATGAGTGAACTTGAAGAAACTATCCCCGACTTTCACGCGACCGATAAAAGATATGCCCAATTAGAAAAAGATATTATTATTGATTCCGAAAATAGAGCAAGTGAAGTTACAAGGGAATTTATGATGATATTTCAAAATAAAAATAGTTATTCCCATATCACTAGTGCTTTAAAGAATGGCATTATTCCTTTAAGAGTAACGCATAATGATACCAAAGTTAATAATGTGATGGTTGATGCTTTAACTGATGAATTTATCGCGGTTATTGATCTTGATACGGTAATGCCTGGTAGTATGTTATTTGATTATGGAGATGGTATTCGCTCCTCTGCTACGACTGCTTTTGAAAATGAAGTTGATTTAAGTAAAGTCCATTTAGATATAGAATTATTTAAAGCCTATACAGATGGTTATTTAAGTGAAATGGCCTCTTGTATAACACCAGAAGAAGTAGCTTTAATGGGCGAATCTATTAAAATAATTACTTTAGAACTAGCCATAAGATTCTTAGATGACTATGTCTGTGGCGATACTTACTTTAAAGTTGATTTAAATAGGCCAAAACATAATTTAGAAAGATGTCAAAATCAACTCGCTTTAGCCAAAGATATTGAAAATAAGATGCCTTTGATTGAAGAATTCATTCAAGAATGTTATAATAAATACAGAGGTCAAAATTTAGAAAGAAAATTAAATTCACATTAGTGAATTTATGCCAAATTAGTTTAATGGTAAAACAAGGCACTCGTAATGCTTAGCTGTGAGTTCGATTCTCGCATTTGGCACCATTTTGTATTTTATTCCCATAAATATGGGATTTTTTTAATAAAAAGGAAAATTTTACATATAATAATATAAACACTTGACGTACATAAAAAAGTACGTTATAATTGAATTGAGGTGAAAAATTATGAGTACAATAAATATAACTAATGCTAGAGCTAATTTATTTAAACTTGTATCAGATGTAAATATAGGATTTAATCCTATTACTATTGTCAATAATAAAGGGAAAAATGCTGTTTTAATATCAGAAGATGAATGGAAAAACATTGAAGAAACTTTATTTTTATCTAGTCTACCAGGATTTGTAGAAAATATAAATAACATAAAAAACAATGAAAATTGGGATAAGGCCAAGGAATATAAAAAAGATGAAGAATGGTAATCTTTATACAATTAAATTTTCTAAACAAGCAGAAAAAGATAAAATTAAACTTAAAAGTGCAAATTTAGATAAAAATTGTAAAAATATATTAAATTTAATGTTAGAAGATCCATTTTGTTATCCACCTGCTTATGAAAAACTAATAGGAGAATTATCCGGCTATTATTCTAGAAGAATAAATAGACAGCATAGAATTGTTTATGAAGTTGATGAAAGCAAAAAAGAAATTCATATTTTAAGAATGTGGACACATTATGAAAAATTATGATACAATACCTTTAGGTGATTAAAGATGAAACTTTTAAATACCGTAACGTTAGAAGTTAAGAAATCAAAATTTATTGGCTATCTTTTTGAAGTACAAAATAAAGAAGAAGTTGATATAATTTTAAATAAATTAAAAGAAGAACATAAAAAAGCAAGACATATTCCCTATGCTTATAAAATTGGTCCAATTGCTAAAAAGACTGATGATAAAGAACCAAGTAATACCGCAGGACTACCGATATATAATTTAATAATTCAAAATAATTTAGATAACGTTCTTATTTGTGTTGTAAGATATTTTGGGGGTACTAAATTAGGGGCTGGTCCTCTTATGAGAACTTATTTAAATACCGCCAAAGAAACTTTAAAAAAAATTACTGATTAATTATTTTCAGTAATTTTTTTATATATTTCTTTTATTTCTTCAGGAGTTCTATACCCTATTTCTTTTTGCATCATTAAGCCATCTTTATAAAAACATAAAGTAGGAATACTCATAACTCCAAATCTTTGAGCTAAATTAGGAAACTTATCGGTATCAATCTTTAAGATGTCCATATAATCAATTTCTTCTAAAACGGAGGCAAGCATCTTACAAGGGCCACACCACTCGGCAAAGAAATCCACTAAGATAACGCCTTTTGCAACTAAATCTTCAAAGTCGCTTTCTTTTTCTAGATATCTAACCATAATTTATTTCCTTCACCAAAATAAATATTATCTAAATCAACTTTACCAGTATCAATTAATTCTTGGGCTTTTTCTTTACTAATAACACCATTCACGATTTCGATTTGTAAAATTCTTAAATTTAAATCTTCAGTTGTTTTTTCACTATCACTTCTAAATTCTTCAATAGCGTCAGTTATTTCATTAATGGCAGTTTTAGCGCCACCCGTTAACCTATTGATAACTGGGGTATGGTCTAAAATAAAACTACTTACTTTACCTTCCCAAACAAATCCCGCTGTAACACTAAATAGGGAAATAACAAATAAAGCTAAATAAACAAATACCCAAGATTCAATGAATCCCACAATGGCTCCGCCAATCTTTGAAGGAATAATCCAAATAACGGTAAACTTTAAAAGCGTATCCACAAATCCGGTAATCGCAATAATTATATTTAATAAACAATATAGTAAGATAAATATAACTAAAAAAGCTATTACATTATAAAGTAAAACATTTAAGGATGTTAATCCCTCTAAACCCGGCAAACTAAAAAATGGCAAATTATCAATTAATATATTGGCAATTTTATCTTTAATAGCAAAACTAATGATAAAAATTGTAACTAAACCAATAACTCCAACTAAAGATTTAATTAAACCTTTACGCCATCCTAAATAGGTTCCGAGTAAAATTAATAGTACCACAATAATATCTACTGCATAATTCACTTAAATCATCTCCTTATTATAAATTATATTATATTTATAATGAAAAATAAAGTTGTTTATGATAAAATAATTTTGAGGTGTAAAATGACAATTGTATTTAAGTTATCGGAAAATCTAAGAGGAAAAGTTATCAGTTATTATGAAGATATGAAAAAAGAAAAAACTCCTCCGTATGCGGTATTTCAAGCGCAAGATGCGGATGTTACCATTACTTTTTATGAAAGTGGAAAAATTATGTTTCAAGGAATTTCGGCCGATATTGAAGCCAGTATTTGGCTTGAAATGGAAAAAAACATTAATGGAAGAGACATAAGTGTTGATGGAACAGAAAAAAAGGCCGTTAAACAAGAAGTAAATAAATTAGATGTTTCCACCATTGGTTCTGATGAAGTGGGAACCGGTGATTTTTTTGGGCCAATTGTGGTTACGGCCACTTTTGTTTCCAAAGATAACTTTAAGTTTTTAGAAGAGTTAGGAGTTAGAGATTCCAAAAAAATAGATGATGCCAAAATACAGGAAATTGCTCCTAAAATTATGCAAAAAATTCCTTATTACACAACTATTTTAGATAATGAAACTTATAATCAAAAATATAGTAAAAGTAATAATATGAATAAATTAAAAGCCATTTTACATAATATGGCCTTAGAAAAAATAAAGAGTCAAAATTATAGTTATGCTAAAATTGTCGTAGATGAATTTTGTAGTAAAGAAAAATATTATGAATACTTAAAAGGAATTACTCCTCTAGTCGAGCATATCACTTTTATGACCAAAGCTGAAGATAAAGTTTTAAGTGTAGCTTGTGCTTCCATTATAAGTAGATATAAATTTTTACAAAAAATGGATGAGTTATCCGATTTAGTCCATATACCGCTACCTAAGGGTGCTGGAGATAATGTGGATGAAGTAGCAAGAGTTATAAAAGAAAAATATGGTATGGATACTTTAAAAAAATTAGCTAAATTAAATTTTAGTAATACAAGTAGAATATAAAAACAGGATCAAAATTAAATCCTGTTTTCTTCTTTTATTTTACCAAAGTAATTATTACCCTTAGGGCTATAAGACTCACTACCATCAACTTTTATATAATCTGCTCTAAAAGATAAGTAATCATGCATCATGTTTTCAGTATATAAGAAGTCAATAATTGCTTGATAACCTAAACTATCAGTATTATTCATATGTTTTTTATATGAACCACTTGCATAAACCGTAAACTGATTAGGCATTATGGCTTGATAATACATACTATTACCTTTGCCTTTACCAAATTTATTATCGGCAAATCCCACCCAGTTTTTACTATGAGTACGATTATATAATGTATTAATAACGGCATAAGCATCTTCGTAAGTATCATCAGCTTCCGCTAAAACAACACCCACGATTACTTTAAATTCATTATAAGTTAAATTATATTTTTCTAATATAATATCTACTTTATCATCATTAGTTAAAGCAATTGTATTAAAGGTATCTAATGATACATAATTGTTTTCATTTATAATACTTATTTCATTTGGTATCATAACTAAAGCAATAATTAGATAAATTACTGGTAATACCAAATATTTTAAATTAAATTTATATGTTAAATACTTTATCCAACCCCACCACTTGGGGAGGACATAACCTGCATTTTTACTATTTTTATTCATATCAAATCCCCCTGAATGAACAAAATAATTATACCATATATTTAATAATATGTCAAATTATGTAAAAATATTCCTCTTGTATTTACCAAAAATTAACAATTAACTAAACACTTTTTAACGGAAGCCGCCTCCGCCGCCTCCGCCACCGAAGGAACCTCCTCCACCTCCTGATGATGAGAATCCGCCCCCACCAGAAGAATAACTTTCAGCTCTTGATTTAGCTATAGAGGCCGCACTTACTCCTTCATAAGAAATCGTATGTATAAAGATAATATCATCATAAGTATCGTCCGTTAAAACATCAGGATATAACCTTTTAAATTCTTTAGCTACCTTTTTGGCAATGCCAAATATTTGAGCATACATTAAATATTCATCCCATAATTTTACTTCAATGGCTGATCTATCTTTAATATTTGAAAAATCATTTAAGAAATCTTTTAAACCTTTCATTTCTAAAGCATGCTTTTTCATTTCATCTTGAACATAATATTTGTTATTCTCTACCTTTATTAAACCATTACTTACAAAATTATCGGTTTCCACATCAATTACTCTATTAAACCAATTTAAGATTTTCGAATAATTATTTTTACACCACTTGGTAAATTCATTTTTCTCTAAAACGCCATCTACACTCGCAATGCGCATCATTTCATATAGCTCTACTTCAATTGCACTTAAATTATCACTACTAAGAAGTTTTAAAGCTTTCTCTTTTTCGGATACATTTATATTTTCAATATTATTATTTTTTAACCATTTAAGAAGAATAGTTCCTAAAAAGTCGGTATTTTTCTTAATTAAATTATAATTACAAGCTACCCAATAAGCGGTAAAAATATCTTTATTACAAGGAATATCCCTAAAATATGGCGCATCTTTTAAATCTTTAGCCCCTTTATTAAATTTGAGTCTTTTGGTGCCATACTTCGGTTGACTTATAAAGATACCGATAACTATCGCAAAAATTAAAAATGGTAGTAAATTAACAAAAGCCATAAAGAATAAACCTAAGATACCAAAAAAGGTATTAGTCTTTTTATGATAAATCGTAGCTCCTTCTTCCGCCTCATCTAAGACATCATCAAAATCTTTATTAATACTATTAGAGGTTTTAAAAGTATTCTCCGGAAACTTAGCCAGTAAGACTACATATTCATCACTATCTAAACTACCCTCTTTACTCATTTCAATATAGCCATCATATACATAAGCATAACCTTCATTATTCTTATCGCCATAACCATATCCCCAAACAGGAGTATCATCACTATATTTAAAATCACTATAGACTTTAATATATATTTTTTCCGGTTTATCGGATAATTCATAAGGAATTAATTGCCAATAAATCATTTGACTATCATTTAAGTTGGCTACAAAATTATTAATCGTATAACTTAAAGTATAAGTATTATTGCCATAATTACTTATTCCAAAACAAAGTTCAATTCCATTATCAATATAGTTAATTCCATTTAAATATTTTTTTTCATTAAATGAAGCATTAATATCCCAATTATCAACATAAGTATATTCTTGGTTATTTAACTTAACTTTATAATCAGTAATATAAGACTTACCTAAATTATAATATGGTTTATATCCTTCTGTTCCTTCAGTTAATCTAGCATCCCATATTTCGGTAACATGAGCATTACCATAATTATCGACATAAATATCCATATTTATAGATTTTATATCATTCGCGTACACTACTGCACCAAAAGTAAATAAACTAATAATTAGAAATATAAATTTTTTCAAAATATCACTTCCTTTGAAAAAGAGCATTTTTTATAATGCTCTAAAATTTAATTTTAACATTTTCTCTTTCATTGGCTTGGGCTTCAAAGAAAGTCTTCTTTGTAAAGTTAAACATTTTAGCCACAATATTTGAAGGGAACATTTCAATCTTATTATTGAATTTTAAAACGGAATCATTATAAAATCCTCTTGCATAAACTATTTTTTGTTCAATTTCGGATAGTTCAGTTTGTAATTCTAAGAAGTTTGTATTAGCTTTTAAATCAGGATAAGCTTCTGATAAAGCAAATAATTTACTAATAGCTTTTGTAAGTTCCCCATCGGCTTTTAATTTATCATCAAGTCCTCCGGCACTTACATAAGAATTACGGGCTTTAACAACACCATCTAAAGTTTCTTTTTCGTGTTTGGCATAACCTTTCACTATTTCCACTAAATTTGGAACTAAATCAAATCTTCTTTTAAGCTCAACATCAATTTGACTAGCCTCATCCTCTACCTTATTTTTTAAACTAACTAAACTATTGTAAGTAGAAACAAAGTAAAGTACTAATAAAACTACTAAAACAATAACTATAATTAAAACAATATTCATTATATCACTCCTTATATTTAAAATATTATCATAAGTAATTAATATTTTCAAGGAAAGACTACTTAATTACTTTTTGATATGTTAAGTAAAATACCTATCATCGCCATACTCACAAGTAAACTACTTCCCCCATAACTAAGAAAAGGAAGAGTTACCCCCGTAACCGGAATTAAACCCACGACAACCATTAAATTTAGACTAGCTTGAATTATTAAACCAAAAGAAATACCAAAAGCTAAATATTTACCAAATAAATCCTTAGTTTTTAAAGAAATAGATATCCCTTCATAGAAGATTAAGAAAAATAAACTAGTGACAATTAAAACACCCAGAAAACCTAATTCTTCACTAATAATAGAAAAGATAAAATCGGTTTGGGGTTCGGGAAGATAAAAATATTTTTGACGCGAATTAAATAAACCTTGACCAATTAAACCCCCTGGACCAATCGCATATAAACTCTGTAAGATTTGGTAACCACTACCTAATGGATCACTCCACGGATTTAAGAAACTCACAATCCGCTTCATTCGGTAAGGGGCCGCGATAATAATACCTACTATTCCTAAAAGACCAAATAAACCTATTTTTAAAAAGAAAGAAATATCGACGCCACTTACAAAGATTAAAACAACTAAAGTAAGAACAATAACCATGGCACTACCAAAATCAGGCTCTAACATAATTAAAAGAAAAAACAGCCCAATAACTCCAAGAATAGGAAGAACACCTTTTTTAATACTTTTCATTATTTTAGCATTATTAGTTAAATATTTAGAAACATAAATTATTAAACCAACTTTCGCAAATTCTGAGGGTTGAATACCTAAAGAACCGATGCCAAACCAACTCCGGCTTCCATTTCGAACACTACCAATTCCGGGAATTAAAACTAACATAAGCAAAATAGCACAAATAATTAAAATAACATTGGCATATTTATAATACATATGATAATCTATTTTGGCTAAAGCAAACATTAAAACTAAACCAACAAGAAAGAATATTCCTTGCATAATTACAAAATGATAAGGATTATGAAATTTAAACTCTGACCAAACAAAACTGGCTGAATAAATCATTAAAAGACCAAAAATAGCAATCCCTAAGACTGCTATTAATAATGTTTTATTTAGACCCCTTTTCAAATATTTTACCCCCTAATATATTTTTTTATAACCAAACACCATAAGTAATCGCGGCCATAGCAAGTAGTAAACCAACAACATAGAATAATTTAACGATATCACTTTCACTCCACTTTAATTCTTCAAAATGATGATGCAGTGGGGCTTTTAAGAAGACTTTTTTATTAAACCGTCTAATACCGATTATTTGAATTAAACTACTTAATGTTTCAATAACGAATACTCCCCCAATAATAGCTAAAGATAATTCGTGTCTAGTTAAAATAGCTATTGTCGCTAAAGCTCCTCCTAAAGATAAGGAACCTAAATCACCCATAAAAACGTGCGCCGGATGCGAATTAAAAACTAAGAATCCTAGTAAAGA
Organism: uncultured Bacilli bacterium; assembly: GCA_947589435.1. Taxonomy (GTDB): domain Bacteria; phylum Bacillota_I; class Bacilli_A; order RF39; family UBA660; genus SIG200. The sequence continues at coordinate 2,772 of CANQBI010000035.1, read as the reverse complement.
ACCAACAATTAGAAAACAGAAAATAGCGATTTCTTGATAACCTTCTAACCAGCCACAATTCCAAGATATAATTCCATAAGCTAAAAAGGCAATCGCACTAAGTCCTGTCGCCAGACCATCTAATCCATCTGTTATATTAACGGCATTCGTAGTGCCCACGAGTAGGAATAAAATAAATATGCCAAACATCCAACCTAAAGGTATAACTAAATTTAAAGCGGTAAATTGTAAGGTAGATGAACCCCCACTAATCATAAAGAAATAAAAGAACACGAGGGCAATAATCATCTGAATTAAAAATTTCGTAACAATACTTAAGCCAGCATTATTTTTATACTTTATTTTAAGATAGTCATCTACTCCACCGAGGACAGCATAAGCAAGAAAGACAAAAATTAAAATACCTAAATTATAACTCATTTCAATTGATTTATTTATATATAATAAAATTAAAGAAAGAATAACCGGAAATATAAAAATAATTCCTCCCATTGTTGGCGTTCCTTCTTTTACTAAATGTCTTTTATTTATTTCTCTACTCACCATTTGACCAACATGAAGTTTCTTTAAAATAGGGATAAATACTAACCCACTAGCAATTGCTAAAATAAACCCCAACATCATGGCCATCGCGGCTTTGGCTAGAATCAACATAAGTTCTTCACCTCTTTATTATTATACAACATATTACAATACCTTTTAAATTAAACCATTCTATTTGACAGTCAATAACTGTCTAATTTAGTAATAAAGTTATCGTCGTATCCACACTTTGAAAAGTATTAGCGGATGGTGACATATAAACTACTTTATCCCCACTTCCTGTATATTTTACTTTAAAATCTTTTAATGTCTTTGTTGCATTTTCTTTAGTCATTCCCACAACATCCGGAAGCTTATAATATTTGACATCTAAATAATTATATTCTTTTAACATGCCTCCACTGGCTTCTTTAATTCCTAAAGTCTCAATTGAAGATAACATAATACTTCTCGCAATCGGAGCGGAAACAGTTCCACCATATTGCGTTACTCCTTTCGGATTATCGACAGCTACATAAACAATAACTTCCGGATCTGATGCTGGTAAAAAACCAATAAAAGATAAAATATAATTTCCAACCATATATTTACCATCTTTTACTTTTTGAGCCGTTCCAGTTTTTCCACCAACGCGGTAATTTTCAATATAGGCATTTCTTCCGGTACCATTAGCGACCACACTTTCTAAAGCATATCTAACGGTGGCTGATGTTTCTCTACTTATAACTTCTCTTTTAGTTTTAACTTTATTTTCATAAACAATCGAATTAGAACTATTATCAATTATGGAAGATACGACATAAGGAGTATTTAAAAATCCCCCGTTAATAACCGCAGAGACAGCTGTTATTTGTTGAATTGGAGTAACACTTATTCCTTGACCAAAAGCCGTTGTCGCAAGTTCTAAAGGTCCCATATTTTCATTTTTAAATAAAATTCCATTACCTTCCCCATTTAAGTCAATTCCGGTTTTTTCACCAAAGCCAAAGTTTCTAATATAACTCATTAACTTATCAACACCGAGTTTGTTTCCTAAGACAACAAATCCGGGATTACAAGAGTTTTCGACTACTTCTAAGAATGTTTGGGTTCCATGTCCTCCATGTTTCCAACAATGAAGAGTTCCTCCATCAATTGTTATCGCTCCCGTATCGGTAAACGTATCTTTTTCTAAATCGACAGTATTTTCTTCAACTGAAGCCGCTAAAGTTATAATTTTAAATGTCGATCCTGGTTCATATGTTTTCCAAATAGGTAGGTTACGATTAATAGTTTCAATACTATAATCTTGATAATTATCCGGATTAAATGATGGAAGACTACCAATAGCTAAGATTTCTCCTGTTTTAGGCCTCATTACAATACCTAAAGCATTTTCGGCATTATATTTATCCATCGCATTATTAAGTTCATTATCTAAGGCTTTAACTAGTTCAATATCTAAAGATAACTCTAAAGTCATCCCTTTAGTCGGAGCTACATAACTATCTGGTATTTCTAATTTATTACCCTTACCATCACTATAATATTTAAGTTCTCCATTAGTCCCTTTTAAATATTTATCATAAGTAAGTTCTAGTCCTGATAATCCTTGATTATCACTTCCCACAAAACCAATAATATGGGCTAAAGTTTCGCCATAAGGATAATATCTTTTAGAATCCACTACTAAATAAACACCATCATATCCTAAAGCCTCTATTTTATCTGCTACTTCACTTGATAAATCCATTCCTTTTCTAATAATTTCCATACTACTATGTTTAGATACATATTTATAAACATCTTCATAATCACACCCAAGAATATTAGCTATATCTTTAGATACTTTTTCTTTATCTTTAATTTGATTAGGGACTACATAAATAGTTGTTGTTACTAAACTAGTAGCCAGGATATTACCATTTCTATCTACTATATCTCCTCTTGGAGCATTAATAGTCATCTTTCTACTCCATAAATCTTCCGTTATTTTACTTAATTTATTATAAGAGAACACTTGAATATAAAATACTTTTCCTATTATTAATAATAAAGCAATTAATATAACAATAAAAACAAATCTAATTCTTGTATGTATATCATTAAAAAACATATTATCCTCCACTTAATAATATGTTTTTTATTATTTATTATTATTTTAATTAATATTTGTTAAGATTTTTTTAAAATGTTACATTTTTACATTCGCTAACGCAAATGGATTAATAAGAAACAAAGGCAAGCTTT
>CANQBI010000034.1 GCA_947589435.1 uncultured Bacilli bacterium | reverse complement strand
ATAAGGATGACAAAAATAAATTTGAGTTTTAGTATCTTTAATAATTTCTAAAAAGTGAGAGAATTCAGGGCCATTATCAGTAGTAAGAGATTTAAAAAATTTATTATAGTTAGATTTCATAAAATCTTTAATTTGGTTAAATTTATTAACAACTTCATCAGCAGTTTTGTATTTTAATTTAAATATCATTTCAAATCTAGTTTTTCTTTCTGTTAAAGTCATTAAACATTCATGTTGACCTTCTATTGTACCTAATACAGTGTCTAGTTCAAAGTTTCCAAAAGTAAGACGTTTATTTATTTCATCGGGTCTATTATCAATAGAATAAGGTAATTTATTTTCAGATACATTTTTTTCTTCATGATATTCGTATTTTGGGTTATATTTCATTCTTCTTGTATCTTCTATATTTACATCAATAATATGATATCTAATTGCATTATAAATAGTTTGCATAGTAATATGAGTGAAACCTTCTTTATTAAAAATGTTATGTTTTTCCATGTAGCCAACAATGACATCAGGTGACCATTTATCAATTTTAATTTTATTTTCAATAAATTTAGCCATTTTAGGATATTGTCTTAAAACATATTCACCTTTAGATAAAGCACGTTTAAACATATAATCATTTTGAGCATCAGTTGCATTATAAGGTTTATTTTTAATGTGACCAGTTCTAATCATAATTTTGGATTTGATACGTTTTCTTAATTCTCTAGAAATAGTAGATTTATGAACTCCAAGATAATTAGCAATATATGTGTTATTAAATTGTCTTTTACCATTTTCAGTTTTTTGATTAACTAAGACCTCAATTTTACATCGATCCTCCTTTGTTAAGTGCTTGTATTGATTTTTCTTTAATTTTATAGTATTATTTGCTTCAGACATATGAATTTTCCTTTCTTTTTCAGCGAAAAGATATTATAGATTATTCATATGTCTTTTTCAATGTTGACTTGTTGCACTTCATTTTTAAATTAACAAAAGCCCTATAAATTGCTTTTTAATGGATAATAATATATAATAAAGACAAGGTGATTTTAATGAATTTGATTGTAAATGGACATAACATTTTTGAAATATTAATAGTTACATTTTTAACCAGTTTAGTTTTAGTGCCTATTACAATGAAACTTGCCCATCATGTAGGAGCGATGGATATACCTAATGAAAGGAAAATTCATAAAGTGCCAATTCCCAGACTAGGAGGCTTGGCTATTTTTGGTTCTTTCTTATTAGGTTATATTTTGTATGGAGAAGTAACTACCCAAATGTTATCTATTTTAATTGGTTCATTTTTAATTGTTCTAGTTGGAGTATTCGATGATATTAAATCTATTAGAGCTTTGTATAAATTTATTGTTCAAGTAATCGCGGCCGTTATTGTGGTTGTTTACGGGAAAATCTATTTCACCGAAATAACCTTTTTAGGGTTAAAATTAGAATTCAATTTATATGTTAGTTATTTTCTATCTATATTCTTTATTTTAGCTATTTCTAATGCGATTAATTTTATTGATGGAATGGATGGTTTATCTAGTGGTATAAGTTCTATTTATTTTTTAACCATTGCGGTTATTGCTCTTATTTTAAATAGACTTAGTGGTTTAGATATTATTTTATCGATTATTATGCTTGGCGCTACTTTAGGTTTCTTAGTTTATAATTTTCCTCCGGCCAAGACTTTTGTCGGGGATAACGGGAGTGTCTTTTTAGGCTTTATTATTTCTGTTATTGCTTTACTAGGTTATAAAGTAGCCACCCTTACTTCTTTAGTTATTCCGATAACTATTTTAGCCGTTCCCGTTTTTGATACCGTATTTGCGATTTTAAGAAGACTTATTAAACATAAAAATATTGCCGAGGCTGATAAAGAACATTTTCATCATCAACTATTGAAAATGAAATTTACCCCTCGAGTAAGTATTATAATTATTTATTTAATTAATATTATGTTTGCCGTAATATCTATTTTATATGTCATTGGAGATTCTAAAGATGTTATTATTCTTTATGCAGTTGCGGCTCTTTTAGTTTTATTTGTTGTTTTAAAAACCGATATTTTATATGACCATAAAAAGAATAAAAAGAGGTAATTTATGCAAGGTATAAAAAAAATTCTATCCAAAAATTCTTTAACTAATTTGGTATTTATCTTTTATATAATATCTATCGTTTTAGATTTACATCTATTTTATAATAGTATATCTACTTTAATAAGAGTAGTAATAATTACAATTTTATTTTTAATAATCTTCCTTTTTTATAGTAATAAAAAAGAAAAGAAGTTATTAATTGCGTATTTTTTAGCCTTAAGTGTCTATATTGTCTTGCATTTAATAAATGTAAATAATTTTAAAGTGAGTTTTATTACCAATTACAATAATTTAGATGAACTATTATATTTTTGGAAAATGCTAATGAATGTTTTTCTTATTTTTATCGTTTATAAATTAAATATTAACAAGGATAATTTTTATAAATTAATTACGTTTTCAGCATTTTTAATTTCCGGCATTATAGTTATTAGCAATTTATTTAAAATAGGGTATACTTCATATAATTTTCTAAGACCTGAGTATAGTATTTTTGATTGGTTTCATATTAAAAACATTTCATTTATAACATCATCAACTAAAGGATATTTTCATTTAACTAATCAAATCTCGGCTATCCTAATTTTATATTTACCAATTTTATTTATCTATTTAAAAGAGAAAATAACTTTTAGTAAAGTTGTTACTATAATACTCGTATTAACTTCACTTTTTATGTTAGGTACCAGAGTATCTAATTATTCGGTATTCATTATAATTATCTTAACATTTATTGTTTATCTAATGACTTCTTTAACAAGTAAAAACTTTAATAAATGGTATCTCTTAATTTTAGTCTTAATGGGAGGCTATTCTTATCTTTTATTTAGTAATGCTCCTCTTTTAAGTCGTAATCTTTACTATGATACATTATTTAAAGAAAAAGAGGAAAGTAAAGATAGTGAAGAATATTATGAGTTATCTAGTAAACCACTAAGTGAATTAAGTAACGAAGAATTATATACATATTTAGGTTATTTTAATATTGATGAAGACTTTTATAATACTTACTATCCTTTAGAAAATGATCGTTTATTTTATGAGAGTTTTGTAAGTTTAAAAACCACCAAAATAAATGATACTCGTTTTTTAGAGAAGAAAGTTATTGAGAGAGTTAAAGAATTAAATGCTAATAAGGCTGATACATATTTCGGAATAGGTTATGATAGAGTTATCAACATCTTTAATATTGAATCCGATTATGTTATGCAATATTATGCTTTAGGTGTCATTGGGGTTATCCTTTTACTTGGAGTTAATATCATCCTAGTTCTATTTATGGGATTTAAAATGTTATTTAATTTAAAAAGGTATTTTACTATGGAAAATATTTTACTTTTATTTACCATTAGTTATTATCTTTTAGCAGCATATTTTACCGGTAATATTTTAAACGCTATTAGTACCATTATTCCCGCATCTTTCGTAATTGGTTTTGCTTTAAGTAATTTAAAGAAAGAAGAATTAAAAGATAATGAATATTACTTAGGCTTTAAAACAAGTACGAAAAGTAAAGAAGAAATCTTAGATAATATTTTTAAAAGTAAAAAGCAAAATATTATTTATAATATTAATCCTTTAATTATTATGAATTTCTTACATAATGAAAAAGTTAAGAGCGAAATAAATAAAAGTAATTATAATATTCCTGATGGAAGTGGGATTGTTTTAGCCTCTCTACTTACCAGTCATAATATAAGAGAGTCTATTCCGGGTGTAGAACTCATGGAAGAGATATGTGAAAGAAGTATCCAAAATAAATATAAAATATATTTATATGGTAGTAAGGAAGAAAGTGTTAAGAAAACTAAAGAAATTTTAGAAGAAAAATATCCTAAAATCCAAATAGTTGGTTACCTTAATGGTTATAATAAAGATAAAGAGAAAGATGCCAAAAAAATAACTTCTAGTAAATGCGATATTCTCTTTGTAGCTTTAGGTAGTCCTTATCAAGAAGAATTTATTATGAAGAATAAAGAACTATTTAAAGATATTAAAATTATTATGCCCGTGGGAGGTTCTTTTGATGCCATAAGTGGTAATGTTAAAAGGGCTCCAAAGATATTTCAAAAATTAAAATTAGAGTGGTTATATAGAATGGTTAAAGAACCTAAAAGATTAAAAAATTTATTTTCTTTAATTAAGTTTGGTTTTCTAGCATTACTCGGTAATTTTTGGTATAATAGAAAAGTAACGAAAGGTGATTTATGAAAAATATAATTTATAGTTTAAAAAAATATAAATTTTTACTTTATGAACTTGTTTCTAGAGACTTTAAAGTTAAGTATAAAAGAAGTGTTTTAGGGGTATTGTGGAGTTTACTTTATCCAGTTTTAACTATGTGTGTTATGGCTTTAGTATTCTCTAATATGTTTAGAGTTAGTATGCCAGGAGTAAACTACTTAGTTTATTTAATGAGTGGACTTATTATCTTTAACTACTTTAGTGAAGCATCGAACCTCGCTATGAGTAGTGTGGTTGGTAATTTCTCTTTAATTAATAAAGTTTATATTCCGAAATATATATTTCCGTTATCTAAATGTATTTTTGTGGGAATTAACTTTTTACTCACATTAATTCCTTTATATGCGATTATTTTGCTTACAGGAACGGGTCTTAATATTTATCACTTATTGTTACCGTTTGCTTTTCTTTGTTTATTCTTTTTTACAGTCGGTATTGGTTTTATCTTATCTACTATTGCGGTATTCCTTCGGGATATGTTCTACATTTATGGGGTAATGCTTACTTTATGGATGTATGTGACGCCGATTATGTATGATTTTGCGATGATTCCTGCCTCATTTCAACCGATATTTAAATTAAATCCTTTATATTGGATAATCTACTTTGTGAGAGATATTATTTTATATAATCAAATACCTCCATTAAATGTTTGGATTTATTGTGCGGTATTTGCTTTAGGATTCTTAGGAATAGGTATGTTTGTCTTTAAAAAATATCAAGACAAATTTATCTATTATGTGTGAGGTTACTATGAAAGATACTATGGTTGAAGTAAAAGATGTTTCAATGCGTTTTAATTTAGGAATTGATAAAGGTTTTTCCTTAAAGCAAGGATTCGTTAATTTGCTTGATCCTAAAATGCGGAAGAAACATAAAGAAGATAAAAAGAAAAATGAATTTTGGGCTTTAAAAGATGTTAACTTTACCGTTAAAAAAGGGGAAGTTATCGGCTTTATTGGCAGTAATGGTGCTGGTAAATCAACTCTTTTAAAAGTGGTAGCGGGAGTTATGAAACCTACGAAAGGTAAAGTAGAAGCTTACGGTAATATTTGTCCGATGATTGAACTCGGAGCGGGTTTTGATATGGATTTAACGGCGCGAGAAAACATCTATTTAAATGGGGCCGTTATGGGTTATTCTAAAGATTTCTTAGATTCTAAGTTTAAAGAAATTGTCGAATTTTCCGAACTTGAAGATTTCTTAGATGTTCCAGTTAAAAACTTTTCTTCCGGTATGATTGCGCGTCTTGCTTTTAGTATTGCCACCATTGTGGACCCTGAAATACTAATTGTTGATGAAATACTATCAGTTGGGGATATTGCTTTCCAAGCTAAAAGTGAAGCCAAGATGCTTAGTATGATTACGGGAGGTACAACGGTTTTATATGTATCGCATTCTACAGAATCTATTAAGAAATTATGTGATAAAGTAGTTTGGATTGAACATGGAGAAGTTCAAGATATTGGGGGAAAAGAAGTGTGTGATAAATATATAAAGGCGATGAAAGGAAATTAAATTTTGAAAAAAGTAGTATTTTTTAGTAAAAATTTAAATATTGGTGGTATGGAAAAAGCTTTAGTAAATTTATTAAATGCTTTAAGCGAATATTATGAAGTTACTTTAGTTTTAGAAGAAAAAACGGGTATTTTATTAAAAAGCCTAAATAAAAATATCCAAGTTTTAGAATATCTTCTTTCCAAGAACAAAATAGTCATTTTAAGAAAGTTAATCAATATGGGAAAAAGAATGGCTTGGAATTTAAAATATCATCATAAATTTGATTTTGCTTGTAATTATGCTACTTATTCTTATATTGGTTCAAGACTAGCTCAAGCATCTTCTAAAAATAGTGCTTTATATGTTCACAGTAATTATTATGGTTATTTTAAAGAAAATAAAAAAGACTATCAAAATTTCTTTGATAATCATCATATAAACAAATTTAAACATTTAATCTTTGTTTCTAAGGAAAGCGAATATGCATTTATAAAAATTTATCCTGAATATCAAGATAAGTGTGTCGTTATCAATAATATAGTTGATCACGCTAATATCTTAAAAGAATCTTTAGAAAAAATTAATTTTAAAGTAAAAAGAAATGCGAAGAATTTTCTTTTTTTAGGAAGACTCGATAATAGTTCCAAAAATTTTCCTTTATTGTTAAATTCTTTTAATAAAGCCATCCAAAAAGATAAATCTATTAAACTTTATATCATTGGAAGTGGACCTGATAAGAAAAATATTGTAAAATATATAAAAGAAAAAGCATTAGAGGATAATATTTTTTTACTAGGAGAAAAGAAAAATCCTTATCCTTATTTAAAAAAGAGCGATGCTTTAATTATGACTTCCTTTTATGAAGGATTTCCGGTCGTCTTTTTAGAGGCTTTAGTTTTAAATAAGTCGATTATGACCACGGTTATTATGCAAGATAATTATCTTAATATGAGAGATTATGTTGTTGTTTTAGAAAATAATGAAAAAGATATTGCTAAAAAAATATTAGATTTTAAAAAAGAAAGTAAAAAATATTTAATTGATTTTAATGAGTATAATTTAAAAATTATTGAAGAAATAAAAAAGTTAGTCGAGGTGTAGTATGGAAAAATATATTCATTATTGTTGGTTTGGGGGTAAGCCTTTACCAAAATTAGCCAAAAAATGTCTTAAAAGTTGGCAAAAATATTTACCAGATTATAAAATAATTGAATGGAATGAAAATAATTTTGATGTTAATATGACTAAATTTTCTAAAGGAGCTTATGAAGAAAAGAAATGGGCTTTTGTAAGTGATGTGGCTAGAATTTATGCCTTAAAAAATTATGGGGGCATTTATTTTGATACCGATATGATGCTTACTAAAGATGTGCATTTTTTAGAAGAAGATGAATTATTTGCCGGTTGGGAATCAGAGTTTTATGTAGCGGTTGGCGTATTAGGAGTTTCTCATAAAGAAAATAAATTAATAAATGAATTATGGGATTTCTATTCAAATACGGAATTTGATTCAGAGATGATGTCTTCCGTATCTATTCCAGTTCTTTTAACCAATTTATTAAAAAGAGAATATAAATTACTTCCTAATCATGAAGTTAATCAAGAACTAAAGGGGGGAATAAAAATATATGCTAAAGATTATTTTTATCCCATTAGTTGTGATGATAGTCCCAATACTTTCACTGATAATACTTGTATGATTCACTATTATGTGGCTAGTTGGGTTGAAAGTAGTGCGAAAAGAAGATTAAAATTTCAAATTAAGTTTGGCAAAAAATGGGGTAATTGGATTTTAGATTTTTTAATCGGTTGTAAAAAAGTTTTGAAAGGTATTTTAAAAGTTATATTGTATCCTTTAGTTTTACTTAGAAGAAAACGTTGGAAAAATACTTTATATGAAATTAAGAAAAAAGATTTTTTAGAAGAAGTTAAAAATGTAAAAAATAATAAGAATATTGTTTTTTACAATAAATTTTGGTTAGGTACTAAAAATGCGGCTTTAGAATTATTTGAAAATGCTGTTGGTATTGAAGAAATCGAAGATGAAAGAATTAATGATGATATTGTTGATTATATAAGTGAGAAAAAAATTCCTTTAGTTATTTTTAGTGCTTTTGCTCTTGGTTGGGATGATTTAATTATTAAAATTAAAGAAAATTGTCCAAAAGTTAGAATTAAAATTATTTGGCATGGAAGTAACGCCATGAATTCCGAAGAGTATGATTGGGAATGTTTTAGAACAATCTTTGATTTATTAAACAAAAATATTTTAACAAGTATTGCTTTTGTTAAAAAAAGCATGTATGAATTTTATAAAGAAAAAGGTTATAATGTGGAATTTTTACTAAATACTGTTAATTTAACGAATAATTATAGTCAAAATAAAAGTAGCGGTTTAAAAATTGGGTTATATGCCTCTGGGGATAGATGGGTTAAAAATTTCTATAACCAACTAGCGGCCGCTTCAATGTTTAAAGATGCTGTTATTGATACGATTCCCCTTACTTATAAAGCAATGCGGATGGCTAAAATATTTAAAGCTAATTTAAGTGGTTCATTTAATACTTTACCAAGAGAAAAAGTATTAGAAAGAATGGCGAAAAATGATATTAATTTCTATGTTACATTCTCCGAATGCGCTCCTTTAATTCCTTTAGAGAGTTTAGAACTAGGAGTACCATGTATAACAAGTGATAATCATCATTATTGGACAGGTACGGAATTAGAAAAATATTTAGTGGTTTCCAAGAATGATAATATTATAAGTATTTATGAAAAAGCCAAATATGCTTTAGAAAATAAAGAGACCATATTAAAATTATATCGAGAATGGAAAAAAGATTACGATAAAAAAGTGAAAAAGAATGTGGAAGAATTCTTAAAATAGGAGGACTTATGGATAACGAATTAATAAAAGAGATAAAAGATGCCGAAATAAGAGAACTTAAAAATATTCATAATAAAGGATATTCTAATAGTATGTCTTATGAAGAGTTAAAAAATTATTATGATAATTATCATAAATTTTTTCCTTTTATTAATCGTTTAAGAAAGTCAATTATTTATCGCTTATTAAGAAAAATAAAAAGACATTTTACGAAAAATAACGTTGTTATTCCTGAAGAAGAAGTTATTGTAAAGAAAGAAAAGATGGATAATAAAACTCCAAAAATCCTTTTAGTAGTGGATGTCAAAGATTGGTGCTTTTGGAATATTGCTCATGAGATTAAAAAGAATTTAAAAGAGTTTGCTATAACTATAATTCCTTTAGAAGAACTAGATAATAATTTAGTAAAATTATTCTTTTATGCCAAAGATTTTGATTTAATTCATTTCTTTTGGCGTGGTCATTTATCTTTCTTTAATGATAATATTAACTATATGAATGAGTGTGGTATTAGTTATGAAGATTTTATGAATAATTATGTTTATAATAAAATTATAACGACCTCAGTATATGATCATTTATATTTAGATGATGCTGATTTTACTAACAATATGTTTAGAGTTGTTAAAAATTATAGTGTTAGTTCTAAGAAGTTAAAAAAATTATATGATGAAAATACTGAAATAAATAAAAAACCAATGATGGTCATTACCGATGGGGTAGATTTAGATTTATTTAAATTAACTAAAAAAAGAGATTTTAAAAATAAAAAAATAACTATTGGCTGGGTAGGTAATAGTTTGTGGCAAAATGGGCAAAATGATATTAAGGGATTTAATACGATATTAAAGCCTGTGTTAGAAAGTTTAAAAGAGGAAGGTTATCCAATCGAATGTTATTTTGCGGATAAACAAACGAATTTTATTCTTCATAAAGATATGCCCGCGTATTATCAAAAAATTGATATTTGTTTATGTGCTTCTTTAAATGAAGGAACTCCTAATCCAGTTTTAGAAGCTATGGCTATGGGAGCGGCGATAATTTCCACAGATGTGGGAATAGTTAAAGATGCCTTAGGAAAAAAACAACAAGAATTTATTGTTAAAAGAACTAAAGAAGATTTTAAAGAAAAAATTATTAAATTAATTAATAATCCCGAGTTATTAAAAGAATTAAGTGAAGAAAATTTACACCAAATAAAAAAATGGGATTGGAAAATTATAACGAAAGATTTTCAAAAATTTTTTAAAGAAAATTTAAAGGAGGATTAAAATGGAAAAAGTAAAAGAAGTCCTTAAAAATAAAGTTTTTTTAAGTTTTGTCATGGCAGTATTTTCTTATGTTGCCATGATAAAATCTGGCTTTTTAGGAGCTTATAATTTTTATTCTTGGGTAATATTTGCTATTTTAATTTTAGTATTTTATAAATTTAGTTTTAAAGAGGATAAAAATTGTCAAACAGGAGTTATAATTTTATCTTTAATATTTTCTTTTTTACTTGTTTTAGGAAGAATAATTAGTAATTTTGAATTAGATCCGTATAATAGTTTTTTAACCGAAATATTTAAGTTATCTTTTATTGTTTATATGATTGGTAATTTTAATATAATATATACATTATTAATTAATTTAGGTAGTAAACTTATTAATTTAGATAATAATAAATTATTAAACAAAAATTTTAAAAATAAGAAAAAGTTAGTCTTTATTTCTTCATTTTTAATATTTTTAGGAGTTTATCTCATTTATTTATTAGCTTTTTATCCCGGATTAATTAGTCCTGATTCTATTTCGGAATTGTCTATTCCTTTTTATAATTTTACTAATTTAACTGACCATCATCCTTTTTTACATGTTTTGTTTGTTTCAGCATTTTATGAAGTAGGGATGTTTTTATTCCATAATATTAATGTCTCGGTAGCTTTAATATTAGTAGTGCAAATGATTATTATGAGTTTAATATTTGCTTATTTAATTACCTTTTTATATGAAAGAAAAGTAAAAAATTATCTTCTTATTTTAGTAGGATTATTTTTTACAATCTTTCCAATGCATGGATTTTATAGTATTACGATGTGGAAAGATGTTTTATATGGTTGTTGTGTCTTACTTTTAACTATAGAGGCTATTAAGTTACTCGAAAAAGATAAGATTACCTTAAAAAATTCCATGTCATTTATAGTAGTATCTTTACTTAATGTCTTTTTAAGAAACAATGCTATTTATGCTTATTTAATTTTAATAATTGTGAGTTTTATTATCTTTAAAAAGAGTTATAAAAGTTTAATTTTAATATTTGCAATAGTTTTAAGTATATATGGTTTTGTAAAATATCCAGTATTCAATTATTTTAACATAAGTCGTTCTTCATCTTCCGAATATATTGCTATTCCTCTACAACAAGTAGGAAGAATGGCTTTTAAAAATGTTTCATTTACTGAAAAAGAAGCAGATACAATTAATAAATTAATTCCTCTTGAAGTAATGAAGATAAGTTATAATCCTAAATCTGCTGATGGAATAAAATTTAATAAAGAATATCATACGCCAGTATTTGATGAAAATAAATTAACTTATTTTAAATTATGGGCAACTTTAGTAGTTAAACATCCAGTTGTAGCAGTTGAAAGTTATTTAACAAGTACTATAGGCTATTGGTATCCAAGTAATGTTATGTGGTCTGTTTTTAATGATATATGTGATAATGACCTCGGCATAACTGAAGATTCTAAGTTACCAAAAGTTCAAAGCATGTTAAATGATATGGAAAATAGAGGATTCCCAATTCTTTCTATGAGTTGGAGTATTGGTTTATGTTTCTGGACATTATTAGTATTTGCTTATATTACGAAAAAAAGATATAATTTTAAATATTTATATCCTTATGTTCCCGTTTTAGGAATTTGGATTACGATGATGTTGGCTAGTCCTGTAAGTGGAGAATTTAGATATGTTTATGGGGCTTTCTGCTCTTTACCTCTTTTAATTCTTTATCCTTTTATTCTCAAAAACAAAAAGGCTAAACAATAAATCTAGTTAGCATATAAAGCCAAACAATGGCACTAGAAAATATGATGGTCATTAAATAATTGTAATTACCAAATATTTTCTTTTTATTTGATCCTATTAAGAATATTATTAAAAATAAGATTGGAACAAAATATCTTCCTTGAATACCTCCCACAATATTATTTCCCACACTGTAGAAGTTTGCGGTACATTGAATGTATATAGCACTACTGATTAAACCTATGATAGCCAGAGATATCAAAGCTATAAACCATTTTCCTAAATTATTAATTTCTAGCTTTTCATCATCATATATATAAGCTAAAATTACCACAATATTATAAAATAAGGAGAAAAGAGTGGGAATATTTAATTGGGTATGATACATCGTCGTGCCTACTAGTAAACATTCAAAATAATGGAATCCTTCAATTACAAAAGTTCTCATTAAAATAATAATGTATTCAATTAAATTATGAAAAATAAATTCTTTTTGTAAATTTGATTGAACATAAGCAATTTCAAATATATTATTAGTGGTATTCATCCATAATAAACTTACAATAATAGAAAAAATAATTGTGAGTAGGCAAAAGATATTTTTTTCTTTTAAACTATTTTTATATTTATCCTTGGGAATTAAAAATAATAAAAAGACTACAGGTAAATAAACTATTTTACATAAAGAAATAGTAATAGCTAGTATAAATAAAGCCGCTTCTTTTTTAAAAGTAATTTTATCTTTCGCATTTAAGCAAGAAAATATTAAAGCAATCAATAATAAAAATATGGCATTAGTAAAGGCATCGGCTGAAAGAGTAGTGGCACATTGGAGCATATTAGGAGAAAGTAAAATTAACATTACGACCATTTTACCTTTGGGAATAATTTTTAAAGCCATAAAACCAATCAAAGTATAAAACAATAAATTAAATATTCGCCCTAGCATTCCTAAAGTATAAGGAGTAGCATTAAAAACTTTTCCTAAAGAAAAACCTAAAACTTGGGGGATATATTGAATAGGAGAATAAAGAGCGGTGTTAGAGTAAGAATCGGCAAAATCATTTCCATACTTCATTACTTCACTTGTCATCTTAATACTCATCATATCTTTAATATGGTGATATTTTATCATGGTATTATTACTTCCGACAATTTGAAAAGTTTCTTTTAAAGAAGTCGGTAAAATACTTCCCACTTTATTGTCATCTGTTGGTGTTATAAAGGTACCTTCACTAATTTCATAGATTCGATAGTAATGATTATGTTCATCACTTCCGGTAAATAAAGGGGATAAGAAGATGTAAACTATACCTAATAAAAGACAAGTAATTAAATATATTTTGGGAATATTAAAATTATCTTTTAATTTAAATTTAATAAATATTAATACTAAAGATGTAATTATAGAAATACCTAGGAATATCATAAACATTAACTTTATATTAGGAGCATCAGCAATTTTTAAATCATAAATATTTAAGATAGCAAAAACAAATAATCCTATAATTAATATTAATAAATATATATTCTTGTTTATTAAATCTAATGTTTTTTTCATAATCATCTTCCTTATCTCTAGTTAGATTATAGCAAATATTATTTTAATAATCTATATTTACTAGTTTACCCGAAAATAAAATTTATTTACTAAAACAGGTTATTCGTATTATAATGTTATTGTATTTATAAAAATTATGGAGATTAGTATGAAGAAAATAAAAGTAATGAGTGTCTTTGGCACTAGACCAGAAGCTATTAAAATGGCTCCTTTAGTAAAAGAGTTAGAAAAAAGAAGGGAAATCGAAAGTATTGTTTGTGTAACAGCCCAACATAGAGAAATGCTTGATCAAGTTTTAAATACTTTTAATATTAAACCAAATTATGATTTAAATATTATGCAAAGTGGCCAAACTTTAAGTGATATTACTACTAAAGCTTTACAAGGACTAGAAAAAGTTATTAAAGAAGTAAAACCCGATTTAGTTTTAGTGCATGGAGATACCACGACGGCTTATGCGGGGGCTTTAGCAGCTTTTTATAATAGTGTATCCATTGGACATGTAGAATCTGGGCTTAGAACTTATGATAAATATAGTCCATACCCAGAAGAAATGAATCGCCAAATGATTGATAGATTAAGTGATATGTTATTTGCTCCGACTAATGTTAGTAAAAATAATTTACTTAAAGAAAATGTTCCTGAAGAAAATATTTATATTACTGGTAATACCGTTATTGATGCCCTAAAAACAACAGTAAGTGAAAATTATCATCACAAAGATTTAGAATGGATAAAAGATAATGAAAGAATGATTTTACTTACTTGCCATAGAAGAGAAAACTTAGGGGAACCTATGATAAGAATTTTTGAAGGTATCAAAAAAGTAGTGGAAGAAATACCGGATGTAAAAGTAATTTATCCTATTCATTTAAATCCTTTAGTAAGAGAAGCAGCAAGTAAAGTTTTTAAAGGAATGGACAGAATTAAATTAATTGAGCCTCTAGAGGTTCATGATATGCATAATTTTCAAAATAAGGCTTATTTGGTTTTAACTGACTCTGGAGGATTACAAGAAGAAGCTCCATCTTTAGGAAAACCAGTTTTAGTTTTAAGAGATACGACCGAAAGACCAGAAGGAATAGAGGCTGGTACTTTAAAATTAGTAGGTACGGATACGGATACTATATATAAAGAATGTAAAAAGTTATTGACTGATAAGAATGAATATGAAAAAATGAGTAAAGCCTCTAATCCTTATGGTGATGGCAAGGCTAGTGTTTATATAACAGATGCAATTATTGAAAGATTTCAATAATTGCATTTTTAAAAATTGCATGTTAAAAACCTTAAAAATTGCATGTTAAAAACCTTAAAAATTGCATGTTAAAAACCTTAAAAATTGCATGTTAAAAACCTTAAAAAT
>CANQBI010000033.1 GCA_947589435.1 uncultured Bacilli bacterium | reverse complement strand
CAATAAATTGCCTCTAAACCCTCCAAGGGTTTACGTGCTGAAGCACGTGGCCTGAACCTATTTTTCGATACGGTCAACACAAATTTTATTTTTTTGTATAGCTTTTTTATTATATATAATAAATTAAAGAACTTTATCATAAAAGTTCTTCAGTATTTACAACCGGAATCACTTATTGCTCGCACCATCCGGAAGCGATTAACATTTATAAAATTAATTTACTATATTTTTAAATAGATGTCTAATATTTTTAATCTTCTAAAAAATATTTAGCAAGTTTTTCATAATTATCTTGACTGTTTAAACACGTATCTATTAAATATCCTTTTTCATTATGTAATTGATATTCTCTAAGGCCTCTAATATAAAATTCTTTATTTCGGTCTTCAATATAAAATGGCATAATGTTATTTACTAAGCATTCTCTAAACATAATCATTCTTCCAACTCTTCCATTCCCATCTTGAAAAGGATGAATGCGTTCAAAGCGGACATGAAATTCAATGATATCTTCAATTTTTTTTAAAGAGATACTATTATACCAATTTAATAATTCTTGCATATCATGAATTACATCTTTTGGTAAAGTTGTTGTAATCGAGCCAACGAAATTTTTAATCTTTTTATACTCTCCCACATTAAACCATTCTTTTTCACTGTCAGTAAGAGTTCCATCTTTTAAAATAAAATGATACTTTTTAATCATATCTTCTGTTAAATCTTCTTCTAATGTTTCTAACATATACTTAAATAAAGTAAAATGGTTCTTCGTTTCTGTAGCATCTTTCAAAACAACAACTTTTTCACTATTGGCAAGAATTGTACCCGTATCAAAAATACTAGCAGTTTCATCTGGAGTAATAGTGGATCCTTCCAAATGATTAGTATTATAAGCAAAATCTATCTGAGTTTTATGATATAAATTTCCTTTTAAATTTATTTTCATTTGATTAATTAAAGCATTCTTAATATCAATTACTTGCACCAAAATCACTCCTTTAACTCATAATTATTTATGTATTTATTATACCATAGAAAAAGTTAGTTTTCACTAACTTTATAATCCTCCACCTGAACCAAATGAATCTAACTCTTCTTGGGTAACAACAACATTAATTCTCATTCTTCTATTACCACAAACGAATAAACCTTGACCTTGAGGATAGAATTTAATACCCTCTTTTTCACTTTCATTTAAATCTATTAATTGAGCTAAATCTTCAACAGCTTGTTTTCTTAAGCCCATTATTAAGTAATAAGAAGCATTATCAAATATGGCTTTACCATGTTGAATAATACTTGGAGCAGCAAAGTCTGTTGGTTGTTGGGTAATAATAATGGTTCCCGTGTTATACTTCCGACTTCTTCTTTGAATTTGCGCAAGGAATTCTGCCCCAAGTTCATTATGAGATTGTAATAAAACATGCGCTTCATCAACCATCATAATTGTATTAACATCTTTTTCTAAGCATAAGCCCCAGGCATATTTTAAAATATTAAAGAATAAAGCATTTTTAATATTTTCGTCACTATTCATAAGTTCTTTTATGTTAAATACAATTAAATCAGTATTAATCTTTAATGATGTATGACCCGTAAAATAATATCTTAATTCTTTAACTAATGGTCTTATCTTTAACTCTAGTCTTTCCATGACATCTCTTTCATGAGTGGCATCAACCATCGATAATAAACGTCCTTGAATAGTGGCATACACATCATCAAATGTTGGATACATATCACTCGTAAGTTTCGTATAATCTGTATCGTAATCTATTTTATATCTTTTATAAGTATCTTGAACTACTTCACTAAATAGCGTTAAAACATCTTCTTCAATGGATGGGCTATAGTATTTCATGAAGGCTCTTAATTGTTGTAATGTTCTCGTTAAAACCGTATAACCTAAACCTTGAGATATCTCTTCTTCATCAACATCGACTACTATCTCAAGAGGGTTAATCATACCAAATTCGCCACCCTTACCAAGGTCTAAGAAGTCTCCACCAATGGCATTAGTCATTTCACCTAACTCACCTTCAGGGTCAATAGCCACAATCTTACAACCATTACGGATATGGGTTCTAAGTAATAGTTTAGCTGCGGTTGATTTACCACTACCAGAAGTACCTAATAAAATCATATTAGCATTATTTCTATTAGGCTCATTTCTAATTTGATATAAGAATTGATTAAATAACACAACTCCACCAGAGAAATCTACCCCAAATAAGCAAGATAATCCTGGATCTTTAATACTATCAAATACAAATGGATACATAGCAGAAATTGTAATAGATGGAATAGGAGTTCCAATTCTATCTTCAATATCTTGTTTAGGGAATATTGGCACAATACTCTTTAATACTTTTTCTTGTTCAAACATTAAGGCTACTCCACCCATGCCTAAAGCATTTAAGTAACTCTTAACTTCCATTTTTTTAGTATCAAGTTCTTCTTTACTATCAGCTGTTAACATTAAATGCATTTGAAAATCAAAAATACGCGCATCAGTAGCGGCCAACATACTAACAAATTGCTCTAAAGATTCATAATCTTGACGAATCTTTTCTTGCATTGTATTATCTCTTTCGGATTGATATCTAGTTTTTAAATCTGCAACTTCTTTATTAATCATTTTTTGTAAAACACTAAATTGAATAGGAATATGTTTTACAACTAATTTAACTCCTGAAATATTAGTAATATCGGATAAATACCCAACATAAATATTTTTAGGAAAACTAACAATGGTAATAATTGTGGAATATTTACCACCAATTCTAAATTCTGTAGGTTTAAACTCCATTCCCTTTGGAGCAATTTCACTCTTCGTATTCATTAGCTCATCACCGTTCCAAAATTAATGGTCTCGCCACCATTTAATAAATTATCTAATATTATTCTTAAATCAGCATTACTTGTTTGAGTAGATTGAAGTCCTGCCCCCGCAAGTCCACTTATCATATTATGTAATTTCTTTTGTAAAACTTCTAATTTCTTTTCTTGGAAAATTAAATAATATTCCGTATCAACTACATTGTATTCCACACTCATAAATTGATTGGCTTTATTAATATCTTGTAAAATTAATTTTCTTACTTCATTGTTAGTGGTATTATTATATAATTTTTGAAGTTCCGCTAAATAAAGATTTATATCTACCGGACGATCCGCAATAATTAACCAAAATTCATAATCAATAGTATTATAAAAATTTCTTAAGTTATAAATAACGTTATTTTGCGTTTGCCCATCCATAATAAAGATATTTCTGGGATGTACTTTTACTCCTGTTACATAATAACCATTATCTAGTTGAATCATTCCATTCATAATTTGTTTAACTGGTAACCAGCTATTAGTATATTTTGAACTATTTGTTACTTTGGTTGAATCTTTCATACACACTCCATCCTTTCCAATAATATTGTCTTCTATTTGTATAGAAATTAACGATATTTGTTAGTAGCTGTAAAACATTATGATAATGTGGTACAGGCATTACTAAGAATGTCGCCACAAATGCTGGAAGTAGTACTAATATTAATATTGGTAGAGACATTGAATGAATAAGTAACAACATCAAAAACGACCATGCACAACCAACCAAGAATATAAATAAATCTTTTTTCGTAAAGAAACCTAATATTAATTGCGATTTCTTTGTGTTTGCTGGAATTAAATAATTATTCACCCTTTTATTCCTCCTTTATTAACTATTTTTTATCACCACTAGCCGGTGGATTATTTCTTGCATTGTAAACAATGTATTCTCTTTCTTTATTACCTTTGTAATTTTGTCTGCCGACGTTAATTTTATCAATAGCATCTTGAACCATAATTAAATTATCACGAGTAATTAATTCGGCATTTACTTTGTTTCCGGCTAGCATAGCTTCAACAATTTTTAAATTATCGCCAGTTATACCACTAATTTTACCATCAATATCTTTTCCACCAAATGCTTCAATAACAGCACTTCTAAATGATGAAACAAGTTCTGGATTATTATCATAATTAGCTTTTTGATTAGCCGCAATAGTTGTTGCTGCCGTAGCAAGGACATTAGTTTTGCTTTCTGATAAGTCTTTACGTAATTCTTTAAGTATATTATTTTGAGCTACATATTCTTTATATTTTGCATCTTCTAAAATTCTATCTCTAACATTCCTTTGTTCTTGAGTAGCTGTTCCATTAGCGATTGCTTTTTCAATATCTTTTAATTGTCTAATAGATTCAGAATTTTCAGCTGCAAGTCTCTTAACAATAGAACTTTGGTCCATAAATTCTTGCTTATTTTTATATGTCCCTTCAGACATAGAATTTGCTTGATCTGAAGCAGCCGCAGCTGTTTTAGCAGCTTCTAATTCTATGTTACTAACACCCAATCCAAAATACTCGCCCATTTTTCGAACTGTACCTTTTAATTGTTCAACATAAGGATTTTGACCTCTGGCTCTATATCCTTCTTTTGTTTCAATTTTTCTTTCAATTTCCGATGTTGTTGTTCTAACAGCATTACGCATATCTGAGCCAGTTTTAGCATTTCTCGCTGACCAAATTCCTCCAAAGAAACCACGAGTTGCTCTTGAAGCAATAGATGCAGCACCTTTGAATTTTTCTCTAGTAGACATGCCCTTTTTCCAATGAAAATCACCTTTTTCATCTTTTTCCATAAATTTATTAACGACACCTCTACCAAGTTCAGTACCCCAAGCTCCAACAGCAGCTCCAGCAGTAAGAAGGCCACTTTCGGCAAGTTGATCTTTAAGACCAAGTTTAATATTACTTGAATCAATTCCTGTTACTTCGGAAATAATTTTTGGAGCACTCTTCATAAACATAAGAACACCCATATATAAGAAGGCATGTGTAATTAAATTCAAGAACCAGCCTCCACCGCTTGAAGATGTTGTTGTAGTTGTTGTTTCACTATTATTGGTTGTATCAGTAGTTTGGGTTGAACTTCCACCACCAGCAGGTATATTTGGAACTTCTACTGCAAATATAGCTTCATCATTTTTTAAACTCCATTTATCAGAAGCATATGCTAAAGTATTATAATTATTATTTATATTAGAATCATTATATAATACCACATCATTAGTTTTGGTTTTAGCATTATCAAGGAATGATGTATTTCTTATTTCTACACATACAAATATACAGAAATATAAGATAAAAATTCTAACAAAAACCTCAAAAAAGCAAGTAAATGTAACTTTCATCCATTGTTTAAACATTCCGCTTAGTTTACCATCAGGTAGTACTCTTAATAAAATTGGTACTGGTGCTATAACTTGATAAAAGAATAATTTTACTAACCGCTTTGCAAGACCAAAAGTATAAGTTAAAGATATATATAATAAGAAAACACCACCAAATAAAGTTAAAATAGCATAAAATGTTATTTCATCATCTTCTACCTGTTCAGAAAATTGTTGATACATGGAAAAGTACCCTGTTTCATCAACAGAATTGATTACATCTCTAAATGTTCCACTATCAACTGAAACACCATCAACATAAGCTCTATCAGCTTTTATTTCATCTTGACATGCTTCTAGCGTAGTAGCATCTTTTTCATAACACCACTCTTCATTAACATTAAAAAACGCTGTCCAAACACTATTTACAATTTGATTAGCAGCAACAGTTGCCGCATTATTCCCTTCATCAGCACCTTGTTCTCCTAAACTTCCAAAGCCAAAGAAACCCCCTATTGTATTATAGTTAATAATTGAATCTTGAACATCATAAGCAAAATTAAAAGCAAATGGAACTATTGCTAATATAGCAACTGAAGTAACAAGATTTATAACCATTTTTTTAATTGCCGATGTTCCGGACTTGGAATCATCAGGATTAATCATTCCTTTTAACAAAGCAAAAGCCAACACAAATAAGGCTACAACACCAACAATTACATAAGTATTTCTAGATAAAATTTGATATGAAGAATTACTAATTAATTGTTTTCCAGAAAGAACAATAAAAATTTTAAACATCCAGGAACATATTTTATATATTCCGGCCATTAACCATATCCATATTTTTATAAATATTCCCATATTATCACTCTCCTACTCCACAAACTTTTAAATTTGAATCTATAAATTGAAGAATGAAATTAATTAAAAGTGGTAATAAAAATATAATTACACATAATATAAGTCTTTTAATTATTTTGGCTACAGTCTTTTGAATAATTTCACTATCACTTGAGGCAACAGCACTAACCATATCCATTACTGATAAAACTATTAATAAAATAATAGCCACATATCTAACAATTTTAAAAGAAACTACAATATAATATGAAGGACTTCCTGTATCACTAGGACTTCCTAAAAGAGAATTACAATTAAGATTAGTTGGTGGCATTATGGTAATGTTGTTTGGATCTACTAAATTATCATCGCCTTCTGAAGAACCATCAGGTGCTAATTCACCGGCATTACCACTTCCGTCATATGCTGCAATTATATATACTATACAATTTGCATCACTACCATCATCACAACTATCAACAATTGTATATGTATCACTGGATGCCTTTTTTATAAAAAGTTGTAAATTATCTACATTACAATCAATATTATTCTTTGAATTACCAGAAAGTTTAAAAACATTATTAGTAGAGTCAACAAATGCATCAGTTCCATCAGAATACTTTAAATAATATAATTTTTCTGGCGCAGATGCTTGAGTTGCACTATTAATATTCAAAGATGTTTTAGAAAAATAACATCTCTCAGTTATTTTTTTATCAGTTGTTGTTTCGTTTTCTTTAAGTGGAACATACATAACACTCGAATCTACTAATGTTGCTTCAAAATAATTAGCAGGGTCATTTATAATTCGACTTTCTGATGCAGAAATACTAGGACTTGATGGAGACATACTATTACCTATCCCAAAACCATAAGGTGATATATATAATTTACTAAAACATTTAAATTCTTTGTTTGAAAAAAATTTAATATAAGATAAGCCATCAGTAAAAACATCATCAGCACTATAATTACTTGATGATTTGGCAGCAGCAAAGTATTTTTGAATACTAGAAATTTTTCCTTCTTTAATTTTTATTGTATATTTATCATTTTTATAATCCGCTTCATTTGTTATTTGATAAACACATTGACCTTCATTTACATAATAATTGCCATTTACATCTTCTTTGTAGTTTTCGGCAGATGCCAAAGGTAAAAAGATAAATGATAAAAAGATAAACAATATTATTTTATTCTTCATATAAATCTCTCCACAGCAAAATAATTATATCACACATTTATTTAAATATATTATTATTTTATCATATATAAAAGATAAAAACTAGAATAAAATCTGTTTTTATCTTTATATTTTTTAATTTAATTACTAATTATATTATTCTGGTGTTGGTGGAGCTTCTAATTCTGTATCCGAACTATCATCAGTATTATCATCTTCTGTAGGAGTTTCATCTTTATTTTTATCATCTGGCTTACAATCATTAAATGGATATAATAAACAATTTACACAACTATTTTGATCAATGCCTTTAATACCAATATTTTGTAATATTGCAATTATAATCGTTGGTATTAGAAAAACACTTAAACCAGCCACAATTCGCTTAATCAAAACTTCAGTAGCCTTACCTAGAGCTTTTTCATCACTTGAGGTTATGGCCTTCGTGAAATCAACCATCCCTAAAACAATTATAATAAGAGGAACTGCCCATATCGCAACTCTAACTAATTTTCCAATAAAAAGTACAGCATTTTTTACTCCTTCATTATTACAAACATTAGAATAATCATTTCTTGGCCCCGTTTCACCTTCAACATCCATATAATCATCTACCGAAGAAAATGATGTAGGACCTGATAATAATTTATAATCATTTTTATTCCATTTTTTCTTGTCAACAGGTTTAGCAGTTCCCCACCAATCGTTATACTCTAAATATCTAGCACAGCATCTTAAAACTCCATCTTTTTCACAACCAGTTGCTTCTAATTCTAAAACTATATTAATCGAATTCCACCCTGGAGAATCTTCCTTAATAGTTTTTTTATCCGTAAATTCTTCTCCATACATACTTGTTGAAATTTTTCCATTTTTATCTTGATATATCATTAAAGGATGCGGATAGCCAATACTATAACCATCATATATACAGGTTAACTCCTTTATTTTATCTTCTTCTTTTTGAGTAGCAGACCCACCTGTACTAGGGGTGGTAGTGCCATTTCCTGATTGAGTTGTAGTATCCCCTGTTTGGGTTGTATTATTATTGCTCCCAGAAGTTTTTTTACAAACATAAATAAGTACAGAATGCGTACTATTATTAGCATCATAACCAGATAATTCTACTGGCTCAGCCCCCGAAAGACATGCAACACCTGAATTTCCATGGCTTAATTCAAATACACATCCAGAAATAGAAACTGAATTATCTTTACTATAAACAGTATACTTTCCTAAGTTTCCTTCTGCTAAACCACTACCACAGCTAGAAACACTAGTATATTCACTAGTAAGAGCATCAGATGTGTATTTATGAGTTGTGTCCTTTGCAGTGTCACGTGTACAAACATAAGCATTATAGTATTTACTTTGATCTAAAACATCATATACTGAAAGAGAAGTTTGATTTCCTGTACTATTTGACGGACAAGTTACTTGTGGTCTTGTTGAACTATTTGAATTGTATAAACAAGCATATACCGAATTTGTTTCATTTGGATTGTATACATTATACATTCCAATATATCCTGTTCCACTTGATGTATCACATTTGGTTGGAGTAATACTATTAACATTAAAATTTACAAGAGCTTTATATTTTATAGAACTGCTTCCACCGCCTCCAGAAGGCACATTAGGTACTACTGCTCCATATACTTTATTTCCACCAAAAATAGTTATTGTTAAAATAATTAAAAATACTATATTTATATATAATTTACAAGATTTTTGCTTCATAAAATCTTCACCTACCAAAATTATAACACAACAAAATAATAAAAAAAAGAAGAATTACTCTTCCTTAGTAAATACATTACATATCTAAATTTTTAACTTCATCTAATGTTCGATATAAATTTTTTAAATAAGTAATAGTTTCCTCTATTTGTTCATCACATTCACTTATATATGTTTTATCTATTTCTCCATTAAAAGTATATAAGTTTGATTGTAACTCATTATATTTTCTTAATAAGTAAGCAACATCTTGTTCTTCAATAAAATCAGACTTTCTTAAATCTTCTAATAATAGTTCTAATCTCGCATATTCTTTTTTAAACTCATCTAATTTTGTATTTGCCTCTTCATTATTATTTTTATTATTTTGTAAATATATTAAAGCTTGTTCTTTACCTTTTTCATTAATCTTATCTTTTATGTTGTTATTAAAATAAACAGCATAGCCCCCAATTTTAGAGAGTTCATTCATTAAAACAGTCAGTTCTTTATAATCTTCTTCACCTTTACATATTAAAAGCGTTTTATAAAATTGAAGTGTTAAAGATGATAGATGTTCTTCATCTCTTTTAATATCCATAATTGTTAAATATGATATTAAAGAATCACAAGCATTAGCTAGTTCAAAATTCTTTGGTCTATAAGAAACATCAAAATATTTACTTTCTATGCCATTCGGAACCATTTTAGAAACAGGGTTCAACTTTTCTTGTTCTTTCTTTTTAAGTTCATCTTGAACCATATTAATTTCGCCAAGATTTATTTTTGAAGCATGGGTATTATAAAAATGAATGGCATAACCTCCCACTAAAGATGTGTTTTTTAAAAGTTCATTTAAATACTTTATATCTTCATCACTTTTACACAAAGCAAGAGTATTTAAAAACTTATCTTCTAAATTTTTAATAGTATCATCACTTCGATAAGCATCCGCTAGGGCTAAATAGGTTAATAAGGAATCGCTAGATATTTTTAATTGGGAATTAATATTAAGTCCCATAGGTCTAGACACAGAAAAATACGGACTTTTTATCCGCAAATTACTCCCATTAATACTTTGTGATACTTGGTCCATTTTGCCTCCATTTATTATAAACTTCTTTATTTTATCATTATTTAAACATCAATAAGTCAAGAATTAACTTTTACTTTTCATGTTATTTACACAAGAAAGCTTTTAATTAATATCTAATTCTTTTTTCATCATTTCATATATTTGCATTCTTTCACTCTTAGTAAAGATATCTTTTTGTCTTTTTATTTTACTATTAGACCATTTCCAAAAATTATAGCCAAAATGTTTATCATGATATTTTTTATTAAACAATTCTACTTCATCTTTATATCTCGGAATAAAATGAAAATGCACATGGGGTTTTTCATTGTCACGGTAAGCATTATTCATAAGGCATGCAAAATTAAACATCGTTGATGAAAATAATTTTTTACATACTATTTCAAGTTCTCTTTCAATACTCCCAAGTTCTATCCATTCTTCACTAGTTAATTCACTTAAAGACTCTTTACTTGATGATATAATACACTCTCCAATAAATTCCTGACAATTATCTAAAAATATTACTTCCCAATTTTTACTTTCATATAATTTCATTATTTACTCCTTTTTATTTTAATTTTGGATTATCTTCTTTTAAATAATAATTACAAGTAATATAATTTCTATCCAATACCTCTTCTGGATGAAGAGGTTTTCCATAAATTTCTTTAAGTTTAGCAAAATCAAAAGAAACACTTTCAACATCAGTAATATCTTTTTTTCCAATAATGGAATAGGCCGGAACAAAACCACTAGTAAGGAATACCGGATTGGTAGAATCAAATAATATTAAAGTTCCATCTTTCATTTTGAAAATATTATAGGCATGTTCTTCTTCAATACCTTCTGAATTTAATTTTCCAAATATTAAATAACTTTTAATTCCAAAAAATTCGGCTAAATTTTGCACTACAGCACTTCTTTCGGAACATAAAGCCGAATCATTTTTATAAAAATCCGCAATAGATATTTGACCGTCATTTTTCTTTTGCAAATAAACATTAATACGCTTATTTTGACTTCCTTTAAAACCAAAAGTATCAATAGTAAAATTTTGAAGTTCATGGAAGAATTGTAAAACATTATTTAAATTTTTCCCTTTAATATATTTTATAAATTCAATGTATAAGGTTATATCATTCATATAAAAAGGATTAACCATATATGAAGTAACTATTGGACTTTTAGAATTAATATATCCTTCTGTAATTGTGCCAATTAACCTGCCATTATTACTTCTATCAATAGTTATTATTTCCGAATTTTTTTCTAATTCTTCAATCCTTGATATGACAAATTCTTTAATTTGTTCTTCACTTTCTATTGAGTTAATATAACTTACTATATCTTTAAAATTATTTAAACTAGTCATAATCTATTTTCCTTTATCTTATTTAAAATATCCATTACTTCTTCATAGACAGAAACACCATTTGTGGAGGTCCCACTACTGGTATAAGGCGTAACAAAATCATTTATTTCTTCTAAAACAATATCGATATTATCTTTATTTATTTTATCTTCAATTATTTTTAAACAAGTATTTTTATATCCTCTTATGGCACAACCTGCCAAGGATTTATAATAAGATTTTTCTGGTAAATTAGACTTTTTATATAATTCCATGGCTATTTCATCAGTTACAATTTTAGGGTTTTTAATAATAATTTTATTAGTTCTAAATACCCCATGGGGAGCAGATACACTGTCTACTTCTACTACTTCCGCATCACTTGGTATTTCGACATCATATAATGTATCACCCCGTATGAGCCATCTTAATATTTTATCTTCTGTACTAAAATTAAATCCACCCATCTCTTTGGAATCTTTTGCTTCTTTATTCCAAGTCTTAGCAATATTAACTTTCCCAATTTCATAATTTAAACTACTTTTAGCACCCGAAATACTTCCAAACATTACTTTTAAATATTTTGTCATAATTAAACCTACTATCTAATTATATTTTAACATACTTTTAGAAATATAAATAATGTATTATAATTAGTTTACAAGGAGTTTAACTATGACTGATAAAGAATATCAAAAATTTATTAAAAGATATGATAAGTTTAAAGATAATAACTTACCTACCCCTTTTTGGGATGAGGAAAGGCAAGTAGAAGAATACATCTACTTTGATAAGGGTCACATACTTTTAAATCCTAAATCTAAACAAAAAGAACTTAATGTAAATAGTACCCTTACCGAAGCTCTTGGAGATATTGCTTTTACAGGATTTTACTATCCTTTTATTGATAAACATATCGTTTTAGAAAATATAAACGGTAAAAGAAAAGAAAAAATAGTTATTTCTCATAACCATGGTCATTCTTTTGAAGAGGTAGTCTATTCTTTATATCTATCACCCGAATCTTTTAAAATAGAGAAAAAGGATCAAAAATATTATAGTACTCAAGAATTAGAATATTTACAAAGAGTGCAAAAATATTTATTATTTATTGGTTTAAAAGATGCTAAAACAATAAAAGTTCTAAAGAATAGATATCAAAATAAAATTCAAGAAAAATATGCTAAGGCTATAATTTATAAATTTAATGATACTACTTTAAAGAAAGTTTTAAATGGTCAACTAAATTTTAGAGTAATTAAATGGTACAAAGAAGCTAAATTAAAGACTTATAAAGATGGTGAATTCCAAGCTTTAATTGTTGATAAAAATGATAACTTTAAATTATTTATTGAATTTACTTATGAAGAAGTAAAAAGATATAAAGATATTAAAAAGTTATATCCAAACAAAGAATTCAAAGATAATACTAAAGTAATAGTGATGTATTTTAAAATATTAGAAACTTTTAATTAATTTTATTAAAGAAAAAAAGAATTACTTTTCTTACACGTCTTGTAATTCTTTTTCTGCTTGTTGTAAATAACTATTATAGGCTTCCATAAATCTATTAAAATCATCAATATCTACTTGTCCTATTTTAAATTGAATATTTTTAGCAGGAATTTTATAGATTTGATCACATTTTACTATACTATCCGTATTTAATTTATTATTCTTATCTTTTCTTAATGCTTCGTTATATTTAAACTTGGAATTTTCTTTAGATTTTTCAATTCTTGATGAAACTATAAATCCAAAATATTCTGCTGGTACTAAATTGTCTTCTTCATCTATAATAACAAATAAATGATTTTGACCATTATCTCCATCTCCATATTTGTATTTTGATACAAAAACTATATCTCCAATTTCATATTTCACTTTTAGAGTTACTTTCTATAGGCAATTAATTTACCTTTATGCTCTTCATATTTAGTTGGGGTATCTTCAAACGCTGCAGTATGAGGTTTAATAAGTTTCATACTTTTAGATCTTTCAATAAGATTTTTAATTTTTAACTTTAAATTATTATCTCTAAAATCTTTTTTATCATTTTTCATATACTCCACCTACTTTCTAATAAGATTTCAACAAAATTACTAAATTACTTCTAAATGTACTTATATTATACAATAATTTTAGTTCTAGTCAAATACCAAATTAAAAAAAGCCGGGGATGTGGAACCAAATGATAATATATCTCTTGGTATTTATGTCTAAAAATGACACATCTGTGGCTTTCTAGTTAAAGTAATATCATTGTTGTTTCATTTTGTCAACTTTTTTATTCTCTTTAATTTTAACCCGCTATTCTAAATGGATTTGTTGTTGTTCCATCACCTGTTAATAATATACCTGGTTTTAGATAGAAGACTGGGCGAACTGAATACCAATAGTTCACTTGCCCATTACCCCAGGACAAGGTGCCTCCTGAATGCACACTCCACGCAAAGTACCAGCCAGTATCCTCGCCATATCTTGACATGGTCCATTCGGCAGCTGAATCTCCACTTAATGAAGAATTTGTGCTCCATCCATTTTTTATAAATAACCAACTGTTTGTTCCGGTACTAGCGTTAGCAAAATCTGTGGCATACATTAAACCTACTTGACTTGGCTCGACCGTTTTTTCTCCTGTTGGTTCTTCTATTGCTCTTGGGGTACTTGTTTGGTCTTGGATATACCAATTTTGACTTGTTATAAGCTTATTCCAGTATGTTCCGTTTGAATCGTTTTTTATTGTGTTTATAAATGTTGTGTTTAAATATTTAAATATTTCGGATGAATCCCATGTTGAAGTATCACTAGCACTATTTCCCCATGCTTGACTTGTACTTGAAGG
Source organism: uncultured Bacilli bacterium (assembly GCA_947589435.1). Taxonomy (GTDB): domain Bacteria; phylum Bacillota_I; class Bacilli_A; order RF39; family UBA660; genus SIG200. Next base: position 836 of record CANQBI010000033.1, on the reverse strand, counting down.
AACTGCTTTAATCAATTTTAATTGTCCAGCATGTAATCCTATTGTTGTATCTCCATCTTTAGTTAATCCTATTATTCTATACATATATTTATCCGGACTTCCAAGGCATTCTGTTTTGTCTATTGTTCCAAAACATATATAGTTATTTTGGACTGTTGATGATGTCCCTACAAACCTGTACATTCCTGATTTCTCTTGAAATCCAGCTTTTGATTGTAATAATGTAAGCGTTTCTTTTCCTTTGACAAAGTATAAAGTACAATATACTGTTTGTTTTGCTTTTACTGTTGTTGTTTTTTTATCTAAGTCAAAGGTTAAGATACTTTTATAATCGATTGAATTTCCTTCACTATCTGTACATTCTGCTTTATCAAAAATATATGACGCAGTATCTGGCCATTTATCTCTATTATCGGCCTCTTTAAATGTTGTCTCATCTCCATCTTCTTGTAACATGATAGATAACGTTTTATCTTTATTTTTTAATATATCACTTATCTTTACATCCTCTAATACTTCTTTACTATTAGGTCTTGCTAATACATATATTGCAAAGCTATTTAAAATTATTAGTATTACTATTATACTTCTTAATATTATTTTCTTTTTCATTATTTTCACTCCTTTAATTTTTACTAAAGTATGCATAACATGTATCTGGTCCAGAAGATGTTACTGTAAATCCATTTGTAGCATCATAACTAAAATTTGTATTGGCTGTTTTACTTTTACATTCATGAGCCGTCATAGAATATCCACTTGGTACTTGATTATTTAATTTATATGTTTTGCCATTATACTTTCTATCTCCAGAGGTATCTTCTATATAAGCATAA
>CANQBI010000032.1 GCA_947589435.1 uncultured Bacilli bacterium | reverse complement strand
ATAAATTGCCTCTAAACCCTCCAAGGGTTTACGTGCTGAAGCACGTGGCCTGAACCTATTTTTCGATACGGTCAACAATTTCATATCATTTTCATATATTTCATATTTTAAGGCAGAAAAATAGGGCTTCACGCATTAGTATGAATCCCTCGCAAAAGTGTATAACACTTTTTCCTTGCATCATTATATTAACATATATTAATATTTATGTCAAACTATTTTTATCATTTTTGTTATAATTTTTATCAATGATTTTTTTAAAATATATATATGTGGTTATTAATAATTTATTATTAATATAATATTCTTTATGTCTTATTATTCTTTCCAAAAACAATTCATTAATTTCTTTTGTAACATTTTCTTTTATGCCTTCACTTGTGACTATTTCGTTAAACATATACAAAGCATAAGTCATTTGACGTATTCTTGAATTTTTTAATTTGTTGCTTCTAAAATCTCTTCTAACACCAGAGTCAATTAAATAATTAACTATTCTAAACTCTGGTTTATTGTGATTATCCTTTTTATTTAAATCAGATAATAAACAATTATTATGAGCAACAGCATTTCTAAGTTTAACTATTTCTCTTAAAATATAAACATTTGTCATTTCTTTTTCTATTTTGTACTCTTTTATAAAAAATTCGTAAAATCTAACTAAATCACCAAAAGTAATTATTTCAAGAAATTCCCATATAGGTATATTTTCTAATTTTTTATCTTTATCAACATAATAATCAGAAAATATTTTATTATAATTATCACTTCCCACTTTTTTAAAAATACTATTATGAATTTTTCGAGGATTTTCCTCATTATAAAAATCTTTTTCTAAATACATATTAACTATTCGATACCCATCTTCTAAATCAATATTATCTATTAAATTTAATATTCTTATTTTTAGATAATGTTCAATATCAATAGTAATCTTAAAAAATAATAATCTTACTCTATAATCTATAATAGCTAAATCTTTTAAATATGCAAAATCTAAATCTTGATATAATCCTTCATATTTTCCCGCTGGTGAGGGGTATTTTGAAAAATTATTTTTATAAGCTGTTATATTGTAATAATTATTATTCTTTCTTAAATATTCTTCGGCTTCTTTTTCACTCATTATTTCAAATTTAATATTTTTACTTTTTAAATATGGCACTAATTCTTTAATTTTTAATATTGGCTTTAACTCTATTGTATCTAATTTCATAATATCACATAATTATTTATATCTCCTTTCTAAAAATGAGAAGTATATCTAATACTTCTCACTTCGAGGACTATATTTTAGTGATATTTTTTCTAAAATCAAGTCGTTCGACAAAACATGTCAAAACTTCTAATATTATGACAAAATTCGACATTATGTCGAACTTTGTCAAATTATTTATGCTAATTTATTTAATAGTTGTTATTGTGTATGGTTGTTGTTCTGTTCCAAATCCTATTAGTCCTGTTGTGGATATCAAATAGAAGACTGGACGAACCGCATACGGCCAGGAAAGATCATAGAAACTCAATTTGCCGCTTAAATCTATATACCAAGCAGCAGCAGTAGTGTCGTAAGCGTACATGCCATACCTACTCATTGTCCATTCAACGTCAGACGTATTTCCACTCATTCCATTTTGTATGAATAACCAATTTGTTGTATCTTGTGCTCCTGCATTTTTATAATCACTTGCATACATTAATCCTATATAATTTGATACTGTTCCATCTTCACTCCCTACTGTTATTGATATTGATGTTCTTTTCTCCATGTTCCATGTATGCTTTTCTATTAATTCTTTTATTCTTCCATTGAGTGAACCATAAAATTCTTCTGAACTTGTTCCGTTTAAATATGCATATGCTAAAGAATTATTCCATGTTCTACTATCAGAATAACTACTAAACCATTTTTGACTACTACTTTTCGATGCTTTAATTACTTTTAGTTTCCCATCTGTTGTTACCCCTATTATTCTATACATGTTATCTGGGTTTGTTTTACATACATCAGGATTTTCATCTCCTAAGCATATATAATTATTTATTACTTGCTGATATGTTCCTTTAAATCTATATAATCCATCTACTGCTACTTTTGAATCTCCTGTTTTTCCGTCTGCATAATATGTTCCTCCTTGTTTATCTAATACTTCTAAAGCTAGTCTTCCTTTGGTAAAGTATAAGGTACAATATATTGTTTTTTTCGTCTTTATTGTTACTGTTGGGTTTGGACTTGTTTCCTCAAAACTTATATATTTTGTTGGTTCCCCTAAATCTTTATTATCTTTATCTACACATTTTGAACCGACATACATATATTCATCTCTACTTGGCCATGTTGTTCTACTTGTATCCTCTTTATAACTATAATCTTCTTGTTGAATCATTATAGATAGTGTTTTATCTTTATTATCAAATGTATCTACTGTTTTGATATCTTCTAAAACTTTGTTATTTGATTTAATTATAAAGTAACTACTAATCTCATATATTACTCCAATAGTTAAAATTACTACTAATATATTTAATATTTTCTTTTTCATATGCTTCTTCCTTTCTATGGTTTATCAAAATAGGTATGACATATATTTTTACCTGTAGTTTTAAACATAAATCCATTTGTTTCATCATATGTTATTTCTGTTTGAATTCTATCTTTATTATCACATTCATAATAAGACATTGTGTATCCACTAGGTATATCCCCAACTATATAATATTTACCATCTCTTACAGTTACGATTGAACCTGTATCTGATTCTATATAAGTTATTATCTTTATATCTCCATCTTTTTCTTCATATGGTGTTAAGTTAAAACTATAATATATTCTACATACTACTTGATATGGTTTATTCTCGGTTATTTTTATAGTAACTTCGCCATCTGTTGGGTTTATTGAATAATCTGTTGGGTAAGAAACTCCATTACTTTCTTTTGGTATACAATTACTCATTTCATCATTTAAAACATAATTATTTTTAACATCTAATGGAGGAGTATCATATATATCATATTTTCTTAAATTAATTCCATTTTGAACATAATAAAGTAAATTAACATCAGTAGTTCTATCAGTTAAAGGACTAGTATCTCCCTTACCAGTAAAGTTTCCTACTTTACCATTAAATATTGGAACTGGTCCGGTTGAATAATTATAATAAGCATGCGTATTCTTTAAACATATAAATAGAACAATTACAAAAAGACATATAACTATATACATTACTTTTATATTTATTAATTTTTTCAACCTTTCTTTTATCATAATTAACCTCTTATGTTACATATACCGAATTACTATTCTATAATTAATTTCATTATAAATTAAAAATAAATTCTACTGTTTAATACACAAGAGATATTTTGTATCATACAAATGATTACTTGTAAATTTTACTATTAATCTTTAATTATGAAATAATATTAAATTATGGACATAAATAGGTTAAGAGAAATAAGAGAAGACAAAGATTTATTGCAAAAAGATGTCGCTAGAGAACTTAATATAAAACAACAACAATATTCCGAATACGAAATTGGTAAAAGACTAATACCCATTACTTATTTAAGTGAACTAGCGGATTTTTATAATGTCTCAATTGATTATTTACTTAATAAAACTAATGTAAGAACACCTTATCCTAAAAATAAATAATTCCATAAAAAAATTCCTTTTTATTAAGGAATTCTTTTTATTCTTCGACACTATTAATATAAATTGTTATTTCTTTAACATTGTTTGTGGAGGCTCCAGATTTAACACTTTGACTGGCAATTAAACCAACATTAACCTCACTATTATATAAAGTATTATCTTCCGTGACATATTCTTTTTTGATGGTAATATTTTTACTTGTGCCCCAATCTTCAGCCTCGGTTACACTTTTACCAGTAAAGTCAGGGACCATTTCATCTCTAACCTCACCCTTAATACCTTTCCCGGCTATTTTTTGCTCATAAGTGGTATTGGCATCAAAAGTAAAATCTTTAATCATTTCGGCTTCTTCTAATTCTAAGTTTATCTTCATCATCTTAATAATATCATTTAAACTTTCTTCATAATAACCTAAAGCTGCACTATAAAGGCCACTTGGAGTTAAAACTCTTAAATCATAAACTTCTAAGAAACCTTTACTAACACTAACACTCTTACTATCTTGCATTAAGTTAATAACGACATCTTTTAAGATATTATAACTTGATAAGATTTGTTCTCTGGATAGATTAGTTTCGACATTTTTACTAACCGAAGATAGAATATCTTTAAAATCCGTTAAAGTATTTAGAGAAACTAATTTCTTAGCCATGGCTTCTACAATCAATTGTTGATTTTGAATTCTTTGAAGGTCTCCACCAGGTAAGGAATGACGGTGTCTTGCATAAGCCAAAGTCTCTTCGCCATTTAAATGACTGAATCCCTTATCTAGACAAATCATTTTATCAAAATTTCGATTACTATCTTGTTCGCAAAATTTATAAGTTACTTCGACATCAATACCCCCAAGGGCTTCGACTAAATCGACTACTCCTTTAAAGTTAATCTTCGCATAATAGTCGACATTAATACCTGTTAAATCTTTAATAGTATCAATAACACAGGAAACTCCTCCCGCACTTGAAGAATTAATCTTGGCTTTATTACCCTTACGACAGGCAATTGGGACATATAAATCTCTTGGAATACTAAAGACAGTAGCATTTAAAGTATGCGGATTAAAAGTAACAAGCATTAAAGTATCCCCATTAAAAGAACTTGCGGCTTCCATCGTATCTTCCGTGGAATCTACCCCTAAAAGAAGAAGGGTAAATGGTTCTTTTAAAGTTTTATTACTTGTTAAATTTAAATCATTATTTTCTCTTAAAATACTATCTTTATAAACAACTTTAGTTTTATCTTTAATATCATGGAATAAATCATCACTATCATTTGAGCTAAAATAAGCTAAATAATTACTTTCCACAAATGCTCCATCAATTTCTTTATTATATAAAGCATATAACATATCTTCATAAGATGAATATTCTACTAGTTCATAATCTAGTTTATTATTCTTAATTATCTCTTGGGCCACACTATAACCCTCAATGGAGTCTTTATTGGAAGTAATCCCCGCTTTATTAATATCTTCAGTTTCTTTTAAACTAATTAAATAACCCGTATATCTTATTTTATCTTTCCCACTTAAGTTACCAAGTTCTCCATAAACAGTATTAATAAAATAGAAAAATATTAGCATAATAACAATAATTAAAAGATTGAATAAAGACAAAAAAGCAAACTTTACCCTATTTCTATTAACTAGATAAAGATAGGCTTTATAAGCAAAAAACATGCCATAAACAATCAATAATAAAATAACTAGTATTCTTAAAATGGTTTCAATACCCGTTAATTTAATTAAAGATATACTTAATAAAGCAAAAGAAAGAATAAAAAGAACTATTCCTACTAAATAGATAATAAAATTAGTTTTACTTATATATAATAGTCTTTTTATTCTTCTAAACATCTTTTTATTCTACTCCTTTAAAACTTACTACATAAAGATGATTATCATTTTCTATTACTGTTACTTCACCTTTATTATAATATCCTAAATCTTCTTCATAATCCCACTCTAAACTTACAATATAGGATTTATATTCATTTTTATTATAAGTATAACTCCCTTCTTCTATACTTAAAAGGTCTATTTTACTGACAATTGGATACTTATCTCTTTTACTATTTTGTTTACTTTCTAAATATTTATATAATGTATCCGTCACATTTAACTCATAATTTTCTAATACTTCGGGGTATACATATTCTGTACCCCCAATATCATATTTACTATCTTTATTATCCATGGTAAATAAATCAATAATAAATAATTTACTTAGATATTCGGCATACAATTTATAATCGATGCTAGATGATGTTAATACTTCTTTTAGTTTTTGAAAATTTTCTTGTAACACCGAAGTATCTCTATCTTCTAAAACATAATCATAACCCTTTATTTCATCAATTTCTTTATAATTATTTACTTTGGCCTTCGGTATAAAGGTTACGGCTAAATAAATAATTAAACATAGAACGATAAGAAAAAAGGTTATTCCTAAAAGGATTTTGTACTTCCTTCGCATAATTAATCAGCCCTTTTTCTTTCATTAAATAAGTCATAAGTAATAATGGCATTACCAACCTCTAAAGCTCTTTCCGAGCGTTCAATATTACTCATTAAGTAGTTAGTATCAATAGTGCCGCCATCAAATACTTTGTATTCACTCGTGGAATTATTATAGTAAATTTCTTTAGTTAAGAAGTTACCATTAGGGAATACCACAATATTATTATCTTTAATATTGAAGATATCATGACCTAAAGTATAATCATAATCAATATCTAACATATTAAATAACGTTGGAGCTAAATCATCCATACCCATCGTATATTTAACTTCACCTTTTAAAATCTTACTTAATTTTTCATTTTTAGTCCAGAAAATAAGTGGTGTCTTTTTATTTAATTGATGGTCATAACTATCATAGTCCACATAAGTTGGATCTAGTTCATCTTTTAATTCCCCTGTTACTGGATCATAATTATATAAATAATTCATATCTTTATAACTTAATTTGGCATCATGGTCGCCATAGAATACAAATAAAGTATTTTCAAATTCCTCACTATTTTTAATTAAATCGATGAATTCCCCAAGAGCTTTATCGGCATAATTAGCACTTACGATATATTTACCAACATCTCTTTCACATAGGTAGCAAGTACTTGTTTGTTCCCCATAACTATCCGTAAAGTAATCATTAATATTTAAAGTAAAGATAGGATTTGGCGCAAATGGAGAGTGATTTGATAAAGTAATAAGGGTTCCAAAATAATTTTGATGTTCACTTTCAATTACCTTTAATTTATCTACCGCTTGAGCAAAGAATAATTCATCATTAATTCCAAGGCCTACCCAATCCGTATTATTTGGGTCTTTACTATCATTATTAAAGGTAAATGTATCCCGATAATACATATCGGTGTACCCTAATCTTGGATGGACATTATTCCTGTTCCACATTGCTTGATAATTACCATGCATACTAAATGTATAATAACCTCTTTCTTTTAAGAATTGGGGTAAAGTTCTAAATGTATTATCCGAATAACTTACAAATACCGGTCCATTACTTGATGGAAGAAGCCCTGTTAAAGTAATGTATTCAGCATCAGATGAAGTACCTACAGATACCTCAGGATAGAAGTTACTAAAAAACATTCCTTCTTTCGATAATTTATTTAAATTAGGAGTTACTTCTTCCCCATTAAAGGATAAACTCATTAAGAAATTTTGCATACTTTCCATATGAATATAAATAATATTATAATCTTTTAAAATACCGGAATATTTATTTTTACTATCATATTTTTCGATTGTTTCATCATTAAAATAATCATTAACTAGATTGTAAGCATCTTCATAGCCAAATAAACTACTAAGTTTCGGAATAACTGTTTGCACAGCATCATTAAATTGATACATGATAATGCCAAATCTTTCCACAATATAAACTCTATTCCATTGTTTGGAAAGACGACTGTAATCAGCCCCAGAGGCACTGGCAAAAGTATAACCAATGAAGACTAAAGAAACAATTAAAGTTGTAATAAACATTGGCATTTTCTTTTCTACTTTGCCAATTAAATTATAATAAGATGATTTTCTTAAAGAATTATGGATATAGTAAAAAATAATAGGTTCTAAAATATAAATAAAATCAATAATCCGCAGTTGCGTTAAAACCGAGTCCGTTACCGTTTCAAGTTGAGATACGGTAGATAGTTCCGTAAGGGATGCAAAAGAAGCATACCACATATAATAAATGGAATTAATAACCTCCACTAAAGAAAAAAATATAAGCCATGCCAAAAAGTATTTAAACTGATTTTTTGGTTTAACTAAATAACCAAAAGCTCCGATTAATAAAATAAAACCAATATCACATATTAAAGGCTTATATGCCCAAAAACCTCCAATCGTAAAATGTCTTACGACCATTGTTCCAATAATACTTAAAACAAGATATGACAAGAAAAGCCGATTGGAATATATATATTTTAGAATATTTTTAAAAATATTTTTAAAACTTTTTTTAACCTTCTTCATTACTAAATCCTTTCTTCTATATTATATCAATTTTTAAGGCTAATTGTAAACAGATATAGGTTAATATAGAGAAAAATGTTGATTGATAACTTAGCCTTTATATGATATATTTAAATGGGTGATAAAATGAATATGGAACAAAAATTAATCGATTTTTTAAAACAATTTCTTTTAATTATCTTATATATTTTTTTATCTTTATTTTTAGAAACCTTATTTTATAAAAATATAACAAGTAATAACTTTCTTTTAAGTAATTTAAGTTTTCTTGCTATTGAACTAATTATATTAACCGTTTTTATCTTTATTTACCGAAGAAAAATAGTACCTGATTTTACCGATTTTAAGAAAAATTATAAAACTTATTTAAAAGAAAATTATAAATATTGGTTATATGGACTTTTAGTAATGTTAATAAGTAATGCTATCATTAGTAGTTTTGCGGGAATGCCCTCCAATGAAGAAGCTAATAGAGAACTACTTAGTAAATACCCTATTTATATGACCATAAGTATTTTATTTATTGGACCTATTACCGAAGAATTACTCACAAGAGCCCCTTTGAAAGATACTTTTAAAAATAAAAATATTTATATAATTTTATCGGGACTTATTTTTGGTTCCTTACATTTAATAAGTAGTTTAGAATCGCATAATTTAATCGAAATATTATATATTATTCCTTATGGAGCCCTTGGTTGTAGTTTAGCTAAAATGTATGTAAATTCCAATAATATTTGGACTAATATATCTTTTCACGCTATTCATAACTTTATTTCTTTGGCTCTTATTCTAGTGGGGTCAATATTATGAAAAAGATACTAGCCTCAACTATAATATTATTAGTTTTATTATTTTTATACGGTAGTTATATTGAAGTTAAAACTTTTAAAGTTAAAGAATATACTATTCAAAATGAAAACATTCCCGAAAGTTTCGAGGACTTAAAAATTATTCAATTTAGTGATTTATTGTATGAAAAAGAAAACTCAAAAAAAATTTTAGAAAAAGTACTAAAAAGAATTGAAAGTGAAGATGCCGATATAATTATCTTTACGGGAGACTTACTTAAAAAAGATGTTAAATACACTGAAGAAGATTATACTTATTTAAAGGAAACGTTAACCAAAATGACCGCTAATCTCTATAAATTTGCCGTCATTGGGGATAACGATGAATCTAATTTAAAAGAATATAAAGATATCTTATATGAATCTAATTTTATTCTTTTAGACAATCAAAATAAATTACTATTTTATAAAGATGAAGTACCTATTAATATAATTGGGATTACTGATCCAACTAAAATAGAAGATTTTAATACTCTACTTACCACCGATGTTCCCTTTAATTATTCCCTTGTAATTACCCATAAACCCGATAATTTTAATTATTTAAAAAATTATAATATTAATACTGTTATTGCCGGTCACTCTCTAGGGGGTATCGTAAATATTCCCTATTATGGTGGGATTTTTAAACAAGAGGGAGCCAAGACTTATTTAAATGATTATTATAAAGAAAATAATCAAGAATTATTTATCTCGAATGGCCTTGGTTATGAAAAATATAATTTTCGGTTATTTAATAATCCTTCCATTAACATATATCGATTTAGTGATGAACAATAAGTAAAACTAAAGTAATGATATTCTTTTCATTTCACCTTGATAAGCCTCACGGCTTATCTTTCCTGCTTCATGGGATGTTTATCCTCCACAGGCTATATTCCGACAGTCGCTGCCGTACTTATTTTTATCTTTTTATTTTTCCCTCTCGAGTACATTTTAATTATATGATACAAACTATTGAGTGTCAATACAAATTTTCGCTTTTTTGGGTAACTTTCCTATTACAAAAAAATATATTGGTGAAATAGTCCAATATATTTTTTACTTTTAAACCATTTTTTTATAATATTCATATCTTTTAATAGCGTTTTCTTTTTGATTTTCTAGAAGTACTTTAGCTAAACTTTCATCTTTAATTTTTAAAGATTTAAATCTTACTTCATTATCTAAAAATTCGTGATAACGATTAAAGTCGGGTTCTTTACTATCTAAATATAATTTATCTTCTTCTGGAATATAACGCATTAAAAGAGTATAACCAACATCTACGGCTAATTGTTCTTCCGAAATAGAAGAACTCATTCCATCTTTAATACCATGCTCAACACAAGGAGAATAAGCAATAATAATGGCAGGTCCCTTATGTTCCATTGCTTCTTTAAAGACTTTGATTGTATGCATTATATTGGAGCCTAAAGAGATGCTTGCTACATAACAATTTGGATAACTCATCGCTATTCTAAATAAATCTTTTTTACTTGTCTTTTTACCAAAGTTCGCAAATTCACAAACGGCTCCCATTTTACTACTCTTACTTGCTTGACCACCAGTATTAGAATAAACTTCCGTATCCAGGATTAAACATTTAATATTTTCATTTTGACTCATAACATGGTCAAGTCCCCCAAAACCAATATCATAAGCCCAGCCATCACCACCAAAGGCCCAGACCACTCTACTTGGAATATATGGAAGTAGTTCTTTTAAATCTTGAGGTATGTCTTTATCTTTTAATTTTTCATAAACATCGGTAGTTATTTTATTGTCTTCTTTATTATCTAGCCATAATTTAAATAGTTCTTCCACATCTTTACTTACTTTATTTAAATTTTCTTCCATAATTTTTTCGATAGCATTTCTTTTATTTTGATAAGTTAAATGCATACCTAAAGCAAATTCGGCATTATCTTCAAATAAAGAGTTAGCCCAAGGAATACTATAAGGAGTAGATGGAGCACTTCCCCCATAAATGGAAGAACACCCAGTCGCATTAGCAATAACTAATTCTTGCCCAAATAATTGCGTTAATAGTCTTATGTAAGGAGTTTCGCCACATCCAGCACAAGCCCCATTAAATTTAAAGCGGCATCGCTCAAGACTAGCCCCCTTCATATTAAATTTATCCATTATTTTAGGATTTTCATAATATTCAAAATATTTATTGACTATTTCTCTATTTTCTTTGCTACCTTCGCCAAAACTCAAGGCTTTAGTTGGACAATTTTTAATACATAGACCACAACCGGTACAATCTTTCTCACTAATTGCTAAATAGAAATTATATTCTTTGTTACCAATGGCCTCTTTACCTACATTATCTTTAAGTAATAAAGGTCTGATTACTCCATGGGGACAAACAATATTACATTTGCCGCACTCGATACATTTTTCTAAGTCCCACATAGGTACTTCATAAGAGATACCCCTCTTTTCTAATGAGGCTAAATTCCAAGGGAAAGCCCCACTTCTAAAAGGTACTAAATCACTTACTTTTAAAGTATTACCTAAACGATGATTAATCTTCGTAAATATATCTTCTTCATCTTTGGTTTGTTCTTCTTCATAAGTAATATTATCTAAAATATGTAAGTCATCTAAAGAATCTTTTAAAGCCATTATATTATTGTTAATAACATCTTCACCCTTAGTTTTGAATGTTTCTTTTATTAAAGTTTCGACCTTTAAAGTGGCATCTTTTATATTTAATAAATTTAAAATAATTACTTCCATTATCTTATTAATTTTACCTTTAATGTTATGGTCTATTGTTACTTTAGTGGCATCAATATAATAGACTTTTATTTTCTTTTCTACAATTATTTTCTTAAGATTATCAGGTAAATAACTTTCTAACTCCCTATCTTTTTTAGCGGTATTAATAAGTAATATACCACCCTCTTCAATACTATCTAAGACATCTAAAGTTTTTAAATATTCTTCTTTAGTTACCACCACAATACTAGGATTTGTAACATAGTAAGGCGCATTAATAGCATTCTTACTCCATCTTAAATTAGATACGGTAACTCCCCCACTTTTTTTAGAATCATATTCAAAATACCCTTCTACAAAATAATCATCTTTCGCAATTATTTTTAAAAGTTCTTTACTAGCGCTAACCATCCCATCAGAACCAAAACCATAGATTTTGGCTTCGATAGCATCTAGTTTTAAAGAATAATCATAAATAGGTAAGGAAAGATTTGTTACATCATCCGTAATCCCAATTGTAAAATTATTTTTTAACTCTCCCTCAAGCATTTTATATACACTGTAAATATCTTTTGGTGTGGTATTTTTAGAAGCAAGGCCATATCTTCCTCCCACAATATTAATGTTTTTATTTTGAAGAGCACTTACCACATCTAGGTATAAGGCTTCTCCTATGCCCCCAGAGGATTTAGCTCTATCTAAAACAGCAATATTCTTAACCGTATCAGGTAAAACATTAAGTAAATATTTACTACTAAAAGGTCTAAATAAATGAACATTTATAAGTCCTACTTTGCTACCCTTTTTATTTAAATCATCCACTACTAATTTGATAGTATCGGTAACACTACCCATCGCAACAATAATATTTTCGGCCTTACTATCCCCATAATAATTAAATGGTTTATAATCGGTATGCATAATTTGATTAATCTTATCCATGTAATCATTAACAATATCACTCATATTATCATATAATTCATTTCTGGCTTCTACGGATTGAAAATAAATATCTTCGTTCTCTGCCATACCATATTGATAACCACAGTTAACATTTAAAGCTCGTTTTTTAAAACTTTCAATATTTTCCCAAGGAACTAATTTTAAAAGTTCACTCTCATTTATTTCTTCAATCGTATTTAATTCATGACTAGTTCTAAAGCCATCAAAAAAATGAATAAAAGGAAGACTTCCTTTAATAGCGGAAAGATGAGCCACCGCCGCTAAATTTTGAGCATCAAAAACGTTTGATGAAGATAACATACAAAATCCCGTATCTCTTACGGCATAAACGTCGGAATGGTCCCCAAAAATTGATAAAGCGTGAGTAGCCACTGTTCTACTAGCGACATGAATTACTCCTGGCAAACATTCTCCCGCAATTTTATACATATTAGGAATCATTAATAATAAACCTTGACTAGCCGTAAATGTTGAGGCTAAAGAACCCGTAATTAAAGCTCCGTGTAAGGTTCCAGCAGCTCCGGCTTCACTTTGCATCTCAATAACCTTTGGCTTTCCATTATAAAGATTAGTTAAATCACTATGTGATAAATAATCGATATTCGAAGCCATTGGACTAGATGGCGTAATAGGATAGATACTACAAATCTCACTAAAAAGATAAGCTACCCTACTGCAGGCCGTATTTCCATCAACTTGTTTTTTCATCAAACATCACCTAAATAAATTATAAGATAATTTAGGACTTTTGACAATTTAAAAAGAGTAAATTTTATTCTAAATAATAAGATAAAAAATTACTCTTAAAGAAAAATTACAATTCTTTTTTAGCCATTATTTTTAAAGATAGCAAATACGATAAAATTAAAGTTATGATAATAACAAAAGGCAGTATATAAAGAGCACTATTAAATATTTTTATAAGCATATCCTCATTTAATAATTTACCAAAAAAGGTAACAATTAAGACAAAACCGACAATAAGTCCCAAAATAGCAATCCGGGCTTTTTCTATACCAAACTTAAAAATAATTGGATAAATGATGGATAGAAGAAAGATAATTGATGCCATATTGGCTAAAAAGGTTATAAACATTTCCCCCAAATTCAAATTATGCAAATATAAAGATAATCCAATAGATAAGATAAAAATTAAAGAATAAGAAATTAACGTTAAAATAAAGGTACTAATATATTTTGATAAGACAATATTTCTTCTACCATCAGGAAAACTAAAAGCATAACTTTCCCATTTATTTAATTCATCATAACTAAAAGTTGAAAGCATTAAATAAAAACTCATAAAGGGTGGCAAAAAAGATAAATTAGAAGGATTACCTATAAATAATAGTAAATAAACACCTAAAATAATTAGTGAGGCTTTTAAATTTTCTTTAACAATTAATAAATCTTTAACAATAAATCCTTTCATATTATTCTCCTTTAATCATTAAGACCATTAAGTCTTCTAAAGTTATTTTATCAATAACTAGTTCTTTATATTTCTTTTTAAATTCTTTTCTATTTTCCACTAAAACATCATAATCATATTTATTCTTCCGGAATTTTAAATAATCATCTTTTTTAAATTTATTAAAATCTTTTTCACTACATTTAACAATTCCATAATTATCCATAATTTCATCTTTCGTTTTACTTAAGACAATTTCTCCATCACTTATAAAAGTTATGTAATCAGCAATATGCTCTAAATCGGTGGTAATATGAGTGGAAAAGAAGATAGAACACTCTTCATTTTGAATAAAACTTTGAAATAATTCCATAACTTCGTTCCGGGCTACGGGATCTAAGCCACTCGTGGGTTCATCTAAAATTAAAAGTTTTGGATGATGAGATATTGCCGTAATTATTTCTAATTTCTTTTTCATTCCTTTAGATAAAGTTTTTATCTTTTGCCCTTTATTTAAATTAAATTTATCTAAATACTTAAAAAACATATCTCTATCCCAATTTTTAAATATGCCTTTCATTATTAAATCAATATCTTTAATTAAAAGAATTTCCGAAAAGAACATATCATCTAAAACAACCCCAATATCTTCTTTTACTACTTCTTCCGTATTACTCTTACCAAATAATTTAATTTGACCATCATAGTCTTTAATAATATTTAAAATTGTCTTAATAGTGGTTGTTTTACCGGAACCATTTTCCCCGATGAAGCCCATAATAACACCTTTAGGTAAATTAATATTTACATCTTTAAGAGCAAAGGTGGGATACTTTTTATTTAAATTTTTAACTTCTAAAATATTTTCCATTATTCCTCCTCATATAAAACATTGACTAAATCTTTTATTTCTTTCTTACTAATATTATTTATCTTGGCAATATTTATAGCATTTTCCATGAGTTTTTCTAATTTTTTAAGTTGTTCTTCTCTGGCTAGTTCTCTATTTATTTTATTAACATATACACCCTTTGAGGGTATTGTTTTAACGTAACCTTCTTTTTCTAACTCTTCATAAGCATTTTTAGTCGTTATAACACTACATCTTAAATCTTTAGCTAAACTTCTAATGGAAGGCAGAAGCATTCCTTCTTCTAATTCCCCAGAGACTATTCTGCTTTTTATTTCTTCTTTAATCTGTTCATAGATGGGAATATTACGGGAATTACTAATAATTATTTCCATATTTATCACCTGTATATATAATTATATACAGTATATATACGGTTGTCAACTACCACGCACTGGAAGTACGTGGCTTATTTCAGGTACTGAAAGTACATTTAGCGAGTAAACTCGCTTA